>JAXDJM010000164.1:0-2815 GCA_034665605.1 Actinomycetota bacterium
CGGCAGCGGCTGGCTGGGGAGTCGCGGAAGCCGCAGCGGCGGCGACCGGAGCGGGTTCGGCTGCCGCGGGTGGTTGTTCGGCGGGTGTCGCTGCGGGGGTGGGAGCAGGCTCCGCCGGAGCTTCGGCGACGGGCGCCGGTTCCTCCGGAGCTTGCGCGGCGGCAGGTTCTTCCGCCGGTGGTGCTTCGGCGACGGGCTCGGGGGCGGCCTCTGGTTCCGCGGCGGCCTCTTCGGCCGGCGCTCCACCTTCGAGATGGGGCTGTGCCCCCGGCCACCACTTCGCTTCCTTGGGATTGGGCGAGCCGGCCTCGGCACGCGCTCGCGCCGCCTTCGCCCGTCCTTCGGCCACCGAAGGGTGGCTTCCCTTCTGTTGCTCTTCTTGCAGAACTTCCTGATAGATCTGTTCGGGATCCACTTCTCTCCTCACCGACGTCCGATGTGATCGGCGCAGGAATATTCGCATACCCCGCCCGCAGACACGTTGCAGCTCATCGCTTGTTATTCGTCTCGCAAGATAGCCCTGTCTATCAAGGCCCCGATCTCGTCTCGAGCTATGCCGTCGATCGGTGCGGCTTCAAGCGCTCGGTGCGCGTCTCGATGCAGGCTCTCGATCAGCGCTTGAGCCGCCGTTCGACTGCCCGTCGCGTCGAGGGTGTCTCGCAGCTGCTCGACGTCGTCGTCGGCGAGATCGTCCTGCCCCCACATCGAGACGAACCGATCTCGCACGTCTCCACTGAGGGCCGAGACCGCGTGTGCAAACAGGAAATGGTGTTTGCCCTGCCTTATGTCGGAGTCGGTCGCCTTGCCCGTCGACCCTGGGGATCCAAACGTCCCCAGGAGGTCGTCGCGTAGCTGGAACGCTTCCCCCGCGCAGTCACCGATCGCGCCGAGTTGTGACTGCAGGTCGACCGATCCTCCGGCCAGCACAGCGCCGATGATCAGCGGTTCCGACACCGTGTAACGGCCGGATTTCAAAAGAGCGATCTTGCGAGCGTCCGCGACGGAAGGCATCTGTGACTCTGCACTGATGTCCAGAAGTTGACCTGCGATTACCTCACGGCGCATCCGCGAGTAAGCACTGAAAGCGCGCGTTACCTGCGCGTCCGAGAAACCGGAGGACATGAATGCATCGTCGGCAAGAACGAGAGCTAGATCACCAGCGAGGATCGCAAACGATGTCCCGTGGGACGCGTTGATCGTGCGACGACCTCGCCGTGTGTGTGCCGAATCCATCACGTCGTCGTGGATGAGCGCGAACGAGTGGAGTAGCTCGAGGCTGGCGGCTGCCGCGACGATCTCGGTGCCGTGAGGCGCGCCTGCGGCCCTGTATCCCCAATAGCAGAACGCAGGTCGAAGGCGCTTGCCGCCCGCCGCAATCATGGCGCGGATCTCATCGATAAGGGTCGAGGCGTCCGGCACCTCTGCCGAGCGTCGATCCAGAAAAGCCGACAGGGATTTCTCGACTGCTTGGCTCAGCTGCTCGTCCGGCGTGAAGGATTGCACAGAGGGTTTCTACAGGTTCTCGATCGCCCTTTTCAGCTCCGCCGGACGCATCGTTCCTTCGAATCGGTCGGCGATCTTTCCGTGGGCGTCGACGACGAAGGTCCACGGCTCGCTCGGCAAGCGCCATTGAACGGCGGCAGGAGCCGGCTTGAGTGCGGATGGTTTGCTGAGGTTCGTGTACACCTCCACGTGGATGAACGTAATCTTCGGGAAATCCGGAGCGATGCGCTTAACCAAGTTCAACGTCGGCCCACAGACCTGCGATGTGCAGTACTTAGGCGTGGCAAAGACGAGGACGAAGCTCTCGTGGCGGGCGATGGCATCCGCGATGGAAGTCTTATAGAAGCGGGGATCCGGATGCGGGTCGGTTGTTATCCGACTCAGATGTTTGGCGTCTTTCATCGTTGGCGAGTCGGATGCCGGCGCGGCCGAACCGACCGCGGGCGTGATCGTCGATTGGTTCACCCTGAAGTTGACCTTCGCACTCGAATCCAGTCCGCCTCCGGAGCTCGTGATGGCGGCCCCCCACTGACCGGCGCGGTCGAAATGCACGTTCTCGGCTTCCCACAGGCCACGGACACCTTTGATAGCCCAGACGAAACTGGCGTCTTTCGTAGCAACCGGAGTGGTGTCGGATGACGCGAGGTCGTAAAACGCAACGCGCATATGGGTTTTCGGAGAACCCACCGGCGCGTCGTGCGAATTGAAGAGCCCTATCAGAACGCGGTTGTCACCGATGGCGAGGTCCGAGGAAACCACTGCAGGATAGAAGCGTGCGTTAGTGAACGGGGTGTTGAAGGGGTGGGCGGTCGCCGGCGATCCGGCGCTCCCCGACCCACATGCGGACAGCAGAGCCGCGGCGGCGCCCACGATCGCCATGTGTTTGAGCATCGACCAAGGGTAGTGGCGCGGGCGGATTACTCCGTCACTTCGAGAAGTAACATCGGTCGCCCATGACAACGTTCAGGCGCCTAGTCTTCGCCTCGACCGGTGCCACCCTTCTTCTCGTTGCGATCGGCGGGCTCGTCCGTGCGTCCGATTCCGGGCTCGGCTGTGGCGACTCGTGGCCCGATTGCTCGGGTCACATCGTGCCCGACCTGACCAACGTGCATCAGATGATCGAGTTCTCTCACCGATTCATGGCGACGGCGGTCGTGGTGTTGCTCGGATCGCTCATGGTTGTCGCGCTGCGGACTATGCGCTCTCGACCGGCGCTGACTTATGCGAGCGTCGCGGCATTCGGGCTCGTGATCTTCCAAGCGATCTTGGGTGCCATCGTTGTAAAGGTTGACTTGGGTGCCATAGCCGTGGT
>JAXDJM010000165.1:0-4454 GCA_034665605.1 Actinomycetota bacterium
TCCCCGTCGGCTACAATCCTCTCTTATGCTTTCGCTTCTTGATGCTGAGCCTCAATCGTTGGATCCGTTGGCGCTGCCCGGCGGAGAGGTGGAAGCGCTGTACGTGCACGTCCCGTTCTGCTTTCACAAGTGCCACTACTGCGACTTCTATAGCATCACGCGACAAACGCCGGAGAGGATGGAGCGGTTTGTCAATCTAGTATTGCGCGAGACGGCGATGTGGGCGCGACTGCCGCACATCGCGCTGCGACCTCGGACGATCTTCTTCGGCGGCGGAACGCCGACGATCCTGGCCCCCGAGCAACTGGGTCGGATAGTCGAGGCGATCGAGTCTCGCTTCGGAGTGATAGCCGACGTCGAGGTAACGGCCGAGGCGAATCCCGAAACCGTGGACGAGGCGAAGTTCCGGGCCATGCGGTCTCATGGATTCAACCGGATTTCGATCGGCGTGCAGTCTCTTGTCGGTCGCGTTCTCGCGGGGCTGGGCAGGACGCATTCGGCCGACGTCGCTCGTGACGCGGTTCACGCGGCCCGCGCTGCCGGTTTCGACGACGTGAACGTAGACGTGATCTATGGGTCGCCGTGGGAGACCGACGAAGATTGGTCGACGACGCTGGCCGGAGTCGTTGACCTGAACCCCGACCATGTATCTGCGTACGCGCTGACGGTCGAAGAGGCGACGCCTCTGGCGACCTTGGTTCGAACCGGACGAGTTGCAGACGTCGATCCCGACGTTCAAGCCGATCGCCACTCCGTCGCCGACGAAGCTTTGTCTGCCGCCGGCTACGGTCGCTACGAGATCTCCAACTGGGCCCGGCCTGGTCGAGCGAGCCGGCACAACGGCCTGTACTGGTCGGCCGGGGACTACATCGGTGTTGGCGCCGGAGCCCACGGCCACATCGATGGACGCAGATGGTGGAACGAGCGACTGCCGCGCGACTACATCGCCTCCGTTCTAAGCCGGCAAGAGGCCGTGGCGGGAGACGAATATCTGCCCGCCGACAAACGTGGCGGCGAAGCCCTCATGCTCGGTCTGCGGCTGCGTTCGGGGATCCCGGTGGATGGTTTCGCCAGACGGTTCGGCGCTCGGGTCTTAGACGAGCGTGCCGGGCAGATCGACGATCTTGTCGAAGCGGGATTGCTGGAACGCGCAGAAGGATGTCTACGTTTGACCGAGCGCGCCACGCTTCTTGCGAACGAGGTAGCGGCCCGGCTCCTGTAACCCGACCGTTCGACCCCATCTCTTTCGGGGTCGAGAAGACCGAGTACATCCAGGGCGACTTAGGGAAAACGCGCCCATTCGAAATGCATCCCGTCCGGGACGAGCCACCGGCCACCCCACGTGAATCCGTTGCGTTCCATGATCTGCACGATCCCGCGCGGCATCGTCGGACGCGCTCCGAACCTGTTCTCTGCAGTGTTCAGGTCGACTGCCGCGCCCCACGCGTGGTGCGACAGTCGCGAGCGCGGGTCCGAGCTGATGAAACGTGGAGAGAAACACCCGCCGAATTCGGCAGGGTCGATCTGATAAGCGAGGCCGTCGGCCCTGATCTCGCGAAGTGCCCGACGAAGCTGTGGGATCAAGAGACGATGACATTCCACGGTTCCTAAGAGGGGCACCCGCGCGTGCACGATGTTGCGCGCCAGCCATCGAGGATCGATGTCGATCTGCCCCCCGAACGCAACGCGTGCGGCGAATTCCCCGAAAGTCTTCTTGTAGAGCATCTGAGGCAAAACGGCGTCGCCATATCGAAGGAAGGGCGTTTCACCTTGCGCCTTGACGCGGACCGGGGCGTGGTCGGGCAGAAGCTTCTGGATCGTCCGAGCGATCGCGACCTCGGTTGTTCGCTTGTTGATGCGGACCAGGACGTAGCGATCCGGATGGGCCCACGACGCCGGCGGCCGCCCCGCACCGAGCGCCTCGTAACCCTGCGTGGCTTGATCGCTCACGATCCCCGCAACCCGCCGACGGCCGTCCGTGAGGGACAACGTCAGACCTTCGCCGGCCCCCCTTAAGTCTTCCTCCGTTCGGGCGAGCAGCAGCTGGCCGGGGCGCAAGGAGTCGATCGTCTGGCGGTCGGCGAGTGGTGCGAACGATCGGTACTCACCGGGATCCACGTACGCCATCTCGAATGGGATGGCGAAACCGTGTGGGGGCTTATCGACGACGGTCCCGTCATTTGCATGCGACCGCTTGATCCAATCGAGGCCCGCGAGCACCGTCGTTGCATCGACCACCCCCCGGGTGCGCTCGAGCACCGCTTGGGTGTCGGAAGGGAGACCTCCCGCCGCCCATGCCAGCAGGATCGTCGTCCCTTTCGGTGCTGCCTTGGTTGGGATGTGGCTGGGTGTCGGGGTGCGCGCGGCCACGTGATGAACGGCCGGATCTCCGGCGAGACCTGCAGCCGACAAGACGATCGCAACGCCCACCGCCACGCCGAGCAGGATCGATACGGGGGCCGAGACGATCCGCCACCTGGTCATCGCAAGCTCGTCGCTATCTGAAGAGCCGTGCTGAGATCGAACGAGGGCAACGCGACCGAGCGGTAGACACCGTGGTCTATCCATTCGAGGTCGCCGGATTCGACAGACCAGCGCCCGCGGGTCGAGCCAACGTCCACACCAACGAACGCTTCCGAGGACGATGGCAACGTATGAACCGGCGCGGCCTGAGTGAGCCGGATGCCGACCCCGTCGAACTCGGATTCGGGCCGCCGGTAATAAACGGTCAGTGTTCGCTGGCCTCCGGGGGCATGCGACAAGAGCGCCGCACTTGCTTGGTAGCCGGGCGGCATGTAGGCGGGTTGTCGAGCGAAGGGAGCGCGTTCGAAAGCATTTGAGGTAGCGACGCGCGTGACGACCGAACCGCTTTTCCGCCCGAGCCTGTGGGCAAGCTTGCCGCCGGTGACGTCGAGGCTGTTCGCGATATCGATGAGCGAGTCGCTCGTCAGGTTGGATTCGAGCTCGACATGGGTCGCGCTCCCGTAGATGTCGAGCCGTCGCGGTGAAACATCGGTTGCAGGCTCGTAATAGCCCCATCCGTGCTGAAGCTTCATCTGGCTGGCGGTGCTTGCGTAGAAAGGAAAACTCGGACGAGCCGGTTCTTCGACGACCTTGAGCCATGTCGTGCCGCGGGCATAAGCAAGTACCCGTTGCCCTTCGTCGGTCGTGCCCGCCCGATACTCGGGAAGCCCTGCGGTGTAAGCGGGAGCTATTGCCGACGACGTCCCATGCGCGTCGCTACGGAAACCTCCCGAACGCACGAGGCCCGCGGGCTCGATCGCGAAGTCACGGCCCGGTGCAGCCGTTTGGGTAAACGTCGTCGTTCGATAATCCAGCAACGTCTCGCCGGGACGATCGGCATAGCCGTTTGCATCTGCCCATGCCTGCCTGTCGGGCGAGGTGCCGGCGACGACCTCGAATCGCAATGGGAACCACGATCGTGAATCGACCCACAGGTTCACGACGTCCAACGGGTGGAACGCTCGCCACGACCCACCCTGCTCGAACGACTCGACGATCGGCGCGGCTTGTCGGTAAGGGAGAGTGAGCTTCCACGTGCTGCGACCCATCTGAACGTCGGCGCCATCCACGTGAACGTCGAATGAGGATGCGAGTGTTTGCAGGGGCAACACGATGTCGGTCGGTAGCGTCGTTGCTCCGTCGAAAGGTTGACGGTGCACCACGGTCTGCAGCTGATGTTGGGATGCACCCTGCGCAACGCAACGGGGAAGGGCCGCCGCGGGACAAGAAGATGGCTGATCGATCGACCACCGGTTGGCGGTTTGCACGACGGTCACGTTGTTGCGCGGCCACGCGCTCGTCGGATATTCGGTTACATCGCGGATCCGGAGCTTCGCATCCTCGGGAGCGCGGAACCAGACTGCTCCACGGAATCTGCGCATCGGGACTCGCGGGTTCCAATCGCGTTCGGCGATCGTGAATGTCGCGTGATACGCGTCCAGGCTTCGCGCCGCAGCGCGCACCGACTGCGCGATATCCGAGGCCGATGCCACCGATGCATGTCGTCCGATGCCGGGGAGCAAGACACCTCCAAGCACCAATATCGTCGCTGCCGCAGCGATGGCGGCCACTCGGAGATCGGGTTTCCACCACGGCCGGCGCGTTCCCATCGATCTGACGCGCTGCATGATCGGGGCCGTCAGGTCGGGGATGTGGTCATCGGCCGGCTGGAGACGGATTGAGCTTCTGATGCGCTCGAGCCGCGCCTGGTAAGCGGCGCACTCGTCGCACGAGGCCAAGTGCTCGGCGATCGAAGCAGTTCGATCGGACGGCAATTCGCCGTCCAGGAAAGCCGATATGTCGACGCGCCGGTCGGCGCACGTCTCACGACTCACCGTGATTCTCCGCGTTCTGTTCGCCGAGTGTCTCGGCTAGTTGCGCCCGCGCCTTATGGACCCGGCTCTTGACCGTACCTTCCGGCTCATTCAGGA
>JAXDJM010000166.1:0-11348 GCA_034665605.1 Actinomycetota bacterium
GTCAAACGCGGAACCGGGTTCCATCAGACCCCCGTGTCCGCCGGGTCTCACAATCCTAGTGACGAATTGGGACGGCCCTCGGACCTAGAGCATGGCTCAGGACGATCACGTCGCTTCGGCCGGCTCCTTCGTCTTCTTCTTGATGTACTTGCACTCGGGGTAGTTCGAGCAGCCGACGAACGGTCCGAATCGGCCGCGGCGTTCGACCAGGGCCGAGCCACACTCGGGACAATTCTCGCCGACCTCCTTAGGAGGTTCCTTCTTTATGTACTTGCACTCGGGATAGTTCGAGCAGCCGACAAACGGTCCGAATCGGCCTGTTTTTGCGACGAGGTCGGAGTCACACTTGGGGCATTTCTCCCCCGTGGTTTGCGGATCCGGCAGTGGGTTCCCCGCCTCATCGAGCTGCTGGGACCACTTGCACTCGGGCCACCCCGAGCACGACAGGAACCACATGCCATGCTTGCCGAACTTCTGGACTACCGGGCGGCCACAGTCCGGACACGTTTGGTCCGTGGGGCGTTCGGGACGCGACATCTTGTCCGCCTGCTCCTCGACATGGGACATGAATGAGGTGAAGAAGTCGCGGATCAGCGGCTCCATCTGTTTGTCACCTTCGGCGATCTCGTCGAGGTCTTCTTCCATGCGCGCGGTGAAATCGATGTCCACCACCTCAGGGAAGTGAGTTTCCAAGAGCTCGATAACGACCTCTCCGCGAGCCGTAGGGAACAAGCGCCGCGATTCGGTGCGCACGTATTCGCGATCGACCAGCAATCGAACCGTCGGCGCGTAGGTGGACGGTCGGCCGATGCCGACCTCTTCCATCTTCTTCACCAACGTTGCTTCGGTGTAGCGAGGAGGCGGCTGCGTTTCGTGACCTTCGGGAGTGAGAGCTTCCAGCGACAGGACATCGCCCTGGTTCAACTCGGGGAGAAGGCCCTCGATCTCCTCTGGTTCGTCATCGGAGCGTTCGAGGTAAACCCTCAGGAAGCCGTCGAACTTGAGGATCTGACCGGTCGCACGGAAAACGACATCGTTCGATGTGATGTCGACCGACGTCGCGTCGTACACCGCCGGAGCCATCTGGCACGCGACGGTGCGCTGCCAGATCATTTCGTAAAGACGCAGTTCGTCGGCCCCGACTTGCCCGGCGAGATCGCTCGGTGTTACCGCGACCGAAGACGGCCGGATCGCTTCGTGAGCTTCCTGTGCACCTTTCGACTTTGCAGTGAACTGACGAACCTGGTGATAGTTCTTGCCGAATTGATCCTCGATCACCCGACCGATCTCACCGAGGGCGTCGTTCGACAGGTTCGTCGAGTCCGTACGCATGTACGTGATGTGCCCGGCCTCATAGAGGGATTGGGCAAGCTTCATCGTCTTCCATGTGGGGAACGAGAACTTGCTCGACCCTGCTTGCTGCAGCGTTGAGGTCTTGAAGGGAGCCGGGGGGTTCTTCTGTCGCTCGGTCTTGCGAACCTCGGTAACCGTCCACGGGCCCGGTCGAACGCGTTCGACCAGTCCAGTAGCCGACGCCTCGTCCGGCAGAATGAATTTGTCCTTCTCGCCGATCGGATAAAGCGCATCGAACTGCTCCGCGCGTTCGGTTGCGAGGCGGGCGGTGACGTTCCAGTACTCACGGGCTTTGAACGCCCGTATCTCGCGCTCGCGCTGAACGACGAGCAGTAGTGCCGCGCTCTGAACGCGACCGGCGGAGAGATTCGGTCCGACCGTCCGCCACAACAGCGGAGACAACTTGTAGCCGACGATGCGATCCACGGCGCGGCGAGCCTGCTGGGCATCCACCAGCGACATGTCGATCTCGCGCGGGTTCGCAAACGCTTCGGTCACTGCCCGCTTCGTGATCTCGTTGAAGGTCACGCGTCGCGTTGCGCTCGGGTCGAGTTTGGCCAGGGCCGCGACGTGCCATGCGATGGCCTCGCCCTCGCGATCCGGGTCGGGGGCAAGCCACACGGTCTCGGCGTCCTTCACTGCCTTCTTGATGGCAGTCATCGCCTTCTTCGCAGAGGCGCGCTGGATGGCTTGATATTTGATCGTGACGCCGCCGTTGACCTCGATACCGAAATCGGACTTCGGAAGATCGCGGACGTGACCCATCGAAGCGAGGACCTTGTAGTCCTTGCCCATGTACTTCTCGATCGTCTTCGCCTTAGCGGGTGACTCGACGATCACTAGGTTCTTGGTCACGTGGCTCCCTGGAAGATAGGTGTGCCGGCCCAGGATCTGGAAATCAGACGAAGTGCCGGGTGGCTGTATCGCACTAATCCGCCACCGATGTCAACCAACCCCCCGACCCCCGAACATGTTCCCTTGGCCGACTAGAGCCCGTTGCGGGGACCTATATGCCCAGGTCACAGGCCCATGCCGGTGGTTGAGGTGTCGTTCCCGGCAGGCCGTAATCTCTGGCCCACGATGGCCGGCCTTTCCGATCTCGCCCACCACTGGGTCACTCACTACGGGTACGCCGCGATCTTCGTGCTTATGGCACTCGACTCTGCCTGCATACCGTTTCCTTCCGAGGTGACGATGCTCGTCGGTGGCTTCTACGCCTCGAGCGGGCGGCTCGAAGTGGTTGCGGTGGGCGCTTTGGGGGCGGCCGGGAGCCTGGTGGGCTCTCTGGTGGCATACGTCGTCGGGCGAACCGGGGGCCGGGCGCTCCTCGAGCGCTACGGACGATTCGTCTTCATCCGCAACCACGACATCGATCGGACCGAGCGATGGTGGGAGCGGCACGGCGATGCTGCGACGTTCTTCGGAAGGTTGATCCCGGTCGTTAGAACCTTCATCTCGCTTCCGGCCGGGATCGCCGAGATGCCCGTCGGCAAGTTCACGATCTACACACTCCTCGGAGTCAGCATCTGGAGCTTCGGTCTGGCTCTGATCGGTGACGCGCTCGGCAACAACTGGGAGAAGGCCAGTCGCTACATGAGCATCCCGACCGCGATCGTGGCCGTTCTGCTCGTAGGTGGAATCGCGTACTACTTCGTGAACAAGCGACGCCGCGCCCGCACTACTGCAGGTTCTTGATCTCCAGCGGTTCGATACCGCCGGCAGGCTTGAAGCCGAATACGCGAGCGTAGAAGGCGAATTCCGCTTCTGCCGCGCGCTCGATGGACGACGCGCGTCGGAATCCATGTTGCTCGCCCTCGAACGGGATGTACGCATAGGGCACGCCACGTTCCTCGAACGCTTCGATCATCTGGTCGGCCTGCGACGGCGGAACGACCTCGTCCTCCAGGCCCTGAAGCAACAGCATCGGGCACGAGATCCGATCGATGAAGTTGACCGGCGAACGGGCCTTGTACACCTCGATGGTCTCGGGATACGGCCCTACGAGCGAATCGAGATAGCGAGCTTCGAACTTGTGGGTGACGTGTACGAAGGTCTCGAGGTCTGCCACCCCGAAATAGCTGACGCCCGCGTTGAAATCGTCGTAGTACACCACCGCACAGAATGTCGTGTAGCCGCCCGCGCTCCCGCCCCGGATCCCAAGCCTGGCACCGTCCACCCTTCCTTCTTTCACGAGATACCGAGCCGCGTTGACGCAGTCCGCAACGTCCACGATGCCCCACTGACCTTTCAGGCGTTCGCGGTATGCCCGTCCGTATCCGGTGCTACCTCCGTAGTCGACATCGACCACCGCCACTCCGCGAGATGTGAAGAATTGGATCGCAAGGGAGAGATCGGGGGCAGTCGCACCCGTTGGACCTCCATGGCTGAACACCGCGAGCGGAGGGCGCTCGTCGTCGGGGGCCGTGAAGTCATCGTTGCGCGGCGGATAGAAGAACGCATGAGCTTCGAGGCCCCCTTCGGTTGGAAATTCGATGCTCTCCGGGATCGATATGTAGCGGGGGTCGATCGTGTCGCTGCCCGCCAGCCTCAATTCCGTGGTTGCTCCCGAACCCGGATCGACCTGGATCACCGCGGGCCGCTCCCGCGGAGACGCTGCGATGAAAACGACTTCGTCGTCGAGCACTGCCAGTGAGCGCGGATCGAACACATTGCGCTCGAGAGCGACGTCTGTGTGTTTACCGTTGGCCAGAACGGACAGCGTGTCCTCGCCGCCGATGCCGTGGCAGCACACGATGCGACCACCGGAGAGGAACCCGTAGTTCGACAGGCCGAATTGCCAGTGGGGGCCGGAGAACTCCTCCTCGAGAGGCCACAACGCCTCGACCGAATCTCCATCGAGGCGATAGAGGTTCCACCACCCGGACCGATCGCTTACGAAGTGCAGGGAACCGTCGGGACTCCAGCGCGGCTCGAGAACGGACTCTTCGGCCCCGCCCGCAACAAGCCTCTCGTTGGTAACCGAGCCAGCGACGAGGTCGGCGATCCTCAACTCGGTCCCGTCCCACGGCATCAAAGGGTCGTTCCATGTAAGCCATGCCAGCCGGCGACCGTCGGGGCTCGGCCGGGGAGACGAGTAGAAGTCGTTGCCGGAGACCAGAGAGCGAGGCTCGCGTGATCCATCGATCGACACGACTGCTATGTCGTTGACCACCCGGTCGGCGTGGTGGGTCTCGCGCACGTAGATCAGATCTTCGGCAGACAACCGGGCACCGTCGGCCCAGCGAACACTCGCCGGTTTTTCGGGAGCGGGGGTGATGGGTGAAGGTGCTCCGCCTTCAGGCCCCTGACGGTAAAGACGCTGATCTGTGAAATTAGAGAAGAAGACGATTCCACCGTCCACGAGATAGGACGCGCCTCCGTACTCGTGCACTTTCGTCCGTGCGTAGAAACCCTCGGGCGTTACGTCGGCGATGTGACCATCTCGCATTCGCACGACAACCTGGCGGCCCTGTTCTTGCGGACGCGCCTCGATCCAATAGATGTCGCGTCCGTCCGTACGTGTCTCGCCGAGTCCCACCTCTCCTGTAGTTAGAGCGCGAGCCGTTATCGGCGACAGCCACGAACCGTAGGGAGCTGAGGTCGGAGTCACTAGACGAGGTCGATATCCGGCGCGACTTTCTGCAAGCCGCCGATTGAGATCTCGATGAATTCATCCATCTCAACGCCGATGGACTCCTCGACGCCGCGAATCTTGTCGCGCTCGACACCGGGAGCGAACGACTTCTCTTTGAGTTTCTTCTTCACCGACGAGACCTTCATCCCGTTCGACTTGTCGGGTCGAACGAGCGCGCATGCAACCAATAGACCCGAGACGCCGTCGGCGTGCACGATCGTCTTCGACATCAGATCGGTCTGGAACTGGGGATGGGCGTGGGCAAGCACGGCATTCAAGACCTGCTCATCGTCGAAACCCTCGGCTCTGAGCCATTCCACCGACTGGTAACCATGGCGCTCAGGTGTCTCGTGCGTTTGATCCTGATCGAGATCGTGGAACAACCCCGCAAGGTCCCACCTCTGCTCGTCCTCGCCGAAGTGGGCAGCGAGAGCTCCCATGACTCCTCCCACCGATACCAGGTGGCGGAAGGTGATGTCCTTCTCCGAATACTTGCGGACGAGCTCGAGGGCCGCGGCTCTATCCATCCGTTACCCGGTCAAGGCTTGCTTGAGAGGCTCTTCGGCCTCGGGCGAAGCTAGGGCGACAACCTCGTCCCCCGCGCTGAGCGGAGTCTCGGCGCGAGGCGCGATCACATGGCGGTCGCGTACGACGGCGACGAGGTTGCAATCGGGCGGCAGCCTCAGGTCGCCGATCTGTTTTCCGATCGCGGTCGACCCTTCTGCAAGCGTTATCTCGACAAGAGAAGCCCGTCCACGCTCGAGTGTCATTAGATGGACGATGTCGCCGACCGATACGGCTTCCTCAACTAGTGAAGTCAGCGTGTGCGGCATGCTCACTGCGATGTCGACGCCCCACGTCTCCTTGAACAGCCATTCGTTCGAGGGGTGGTTCACGCGGGCGACAACCTGATCGACACCGAACTCCTGCTTTGCCAAGAGAGAGATCACTAGATTGTCTTCGTCGTCGCCTGTCGCTGCCACCATCGCTTCACAGCTGGAAAGGACGGCTTCGTCGAGCGTGTGCAGCTCGCACGCGTCTCCTTCAACCCAGTTCACCTTCAGCTGGTTCTTTAGAGATTCGATCAGGTCACGGCTCTGTTCGATCACGACGACATCGAAACCCTTCGCGAGCAGATCGCCTGCCACGTAGCGGCCAACGTTCCCTGCCCCCGCGACCGCTATCCGCATGCTTTTCTTCACTTGGGGTGCCCTATCTTCTTCAGTTCCTCGTCGAGTGTGTCCAGAGCGGAACGGACGACTCCGATGTGCATGATGTCGCCCTCCTGGATGGTCAAGTCCGCATCGGGAACGCGCGGGACCCCGAAGCGGCTTACCGCTACGACACGTCGTTGACCATCGAGGTCGAATTCGAGCGCCTTGCGCCCCACCACCTCCGCGGGAGCGTTGATGGCAGTAACGACGACCTCGCCGTTGTCGACCGTGTACTCGACCGGAACCTCGTCGGGTAGCACGTATCGAAGGATCTGATCTGTCGTCCATCTGACCGTGGCCACGGTCTGAATGCCAACGCGCTGATAGATCTGGGCGCGACGAGGATCGTAGATGCGCGCAACGACATGAGGCACCCGAAAGTGTTCCTTCGCAACGCGGGCCGAAACGATGTTCGAGTTGTCGCCGCTGGTCACCGATACGAAGGCTTCGGCTCTCTCGATCTCAGCATCCTGGAGTGCCGTGCGGTCGAAGACCCAGCCAACGACCTTCGTGCCCGCGAAGTCCGGGCGCAATCGTTCGAAGGCCTTGGGGTTCTTGTCCACTAGCGCCACTGAGTGACCGAGTCGCTCGAGGTTCGTGGCGAGCTCGGAGCCGACACGCCCACATCCTGCGATTACGACATGCAAGCTCTCGGACTCCTCTTAGATAGCGCGCTGCCGACGGGCGATACTGCCATAATTCCCCGGTGTGTCTAACGATAAGAAGCGGTTTCGCACACTTACCAAGTCACCCGACGATATCCGCGCCGAGCACCTGCGCGATTGGTCGTCGACCGTGCCCGGGACGGTACCGATCTCCCAGCTCGAACCGAAGCAGCGCGCACGTGTCGCAGGCGTGATCCAAAAGATCCGGATCGACCCGCGGGAGGGCCGCGATTCGATCGAGGCGACCATCATCGACGGGACCGGACGGATGAAGGTGAAGTGGCTCGGCCGCCAGACGATGTCGGGGATCTCGCTGGGCATGGGCCTGGTGGTGGAGGGCACGGTGGCCGGGACAAAGGATGACCTGACCGTTCTCAACCCCGAGTACCGGCTCGTTCCGGGAGCCGAGCACGGATAACCAAGTGACCGGGAGATCCGTTCATAAGCGTAGTTCGAACACCTTCTATATGGATCTCGCATGAGCACGCCTTCGTCCGCGCTGAAGCGATTCTTAGTGGGCCGTCCGATGTCGTCGGGCGAACTCGAGCACACCCTGCTTCCGAAGACGATCGCGTTGCCGGTGTTCTCCTCGGACGCGCTCTCGTCCGTCGCTTACGCGACGCAGGAGATCCTCCTGGCGCTCGGTCTCGTGGGGACGGCGGCCCTTGCCCACGTCGTCCCCATCTCGCTCGCCGTGGCGACGTTGCTGGCGATGGTCGTTATCTCGTACAGACAGACGGTTCGTGCGTATCCCTCTGGAGGCGGCGCTTACATAGTTGCCCACGAAAACCTCGGGATGTTTCCGGGACTCCTTGCAGCATCAGCGCTTTTGATCGACTACGTACTGACGGTTTCGGTGTCTGTCGTTGCGGGAGTCGACGCGATTCTTTCGGCTGCCCCGCATCTCGCGCACCTGCGGGTCGAGCTGGCGGTTGGTTTCGTCATCCTGGTCGCCCTCGCGAACCTTCGAGGTGTTCGGGAATCCGGAACGCTTTTCGCGATTCCGACGTACGGGTTCATCGCTTCGATCTACATCCTGCTCCTCACCGGGTTCGTGAAGTGCCTCGGTGGATGTCCGCTCGCCGAAAGCAGCACGTTGCACATCCAGCCACAGGTCGGTGCGCTGACGATATTCATCGTCCTGAAAGCGTTCTCCGCTGGGACTACCGCCCTGACGGGTGTCGAAGCGATCTCGAACGGTGTCCCGGCGTTCCGATACCCGCAATCCCACAACGCCGCGATGACCCTCACCATCATGGGAACGATCTCGATATCGATGTTCCTTGGGATTTCGACGCTCGCCCATCTAACCCATGTCCACTATCAAGAGGGGGCCACCCGCACGGTAGTTGCGCAAATCGCGCACGCAGTTTTCTCAGGCGGGCCCTTCTTCTACGTGATCCAGGTGATGACGGCGGCGATCCTTATCCTCGCCGCCAACACCGCGTTCGCCGACTTTCCGCGACTCTCGTCGATCCTGGCGAGAGACCGGTTCCTACCTCGCCAGTTCCAGAATCGTGGGGACCGGCTGGTCTTCTCCAACGGGATCGTGATCCTCACCACGCTCGCTTCGTTGTTGATCATTGCTTTTGATGCCGATCTCAACCGGCTGATCCAGCTCTATCTGGTCGGCGTCTTCGTCTCGTTCACGCTCTCGCAAAGCGGCATGGTTGTGCACTGGCGGCGAACGCACGAAGCCGGTTGGCGCCGCAGTGCTGTGATCAACGGCGCGGGAGCGTGCCTCACGGCACTCGTCTTGACGGTGGTAGTCATCACGAAGTTCAAAGGCGGTGCCTGGCTCGTCGTTGCGGCCATTCCGTTTGTCATCATGCTGATGAGATCCATCCACAAGCACTACATGGACGTCGCCGAGCAGCTTGCACACCCGGAGCGACGACCGGCCGACAGGCGCCCCTCGCATCAGCACTTCCTCATCCTGGTGAGGGACCTGGGACCGGCCACTTGTCGCGCGATCGGTTACATCCGCTCGACCAGGGTCCCCGACGTCCGCGCCATCGATCTGGTCGGGGTCGACAAAGCCGAATGGGCCCGCCTGGCCCCCGATATCGAGGTGATCCCGGGCGACGGCGATGGATCGAAGTCATCACGTGTCCGACAGATCGTTCGGCGTGTCAGAACCGAGCTGGATGAACAGGACTTCTTGACGGTGGTCGTGCCCGAGACTTTCGAACGCAACGACCTGCTTGAAGTGATCTTGCGCCCCGAGGTTCACCGGCTGAAGCAGAGCCTCGTGAATATCGACGGTGTTCAAGTGCTGGACATCCCGGTTGTAGGTCGTCAGATCGACGCGCAGCGCCCGGTAGAGCCCCTTCGGAATCACGTTTGCGTACTGCTTGCAGCAGTCAACAACGCCTCGTTACAGGCGATCGAGTACGCCGAGACTCTCCAGCCCACCGACATCCAGGCCGTTTCTTTCAATCTCGATACCGAGCAGGCGCAGAGCCTTGGCGACGATTGGCTAAGAGAACGGGTACCTCATCCGCTCGACGTGCAGGCCTCACCTTTCCGCGACATAGGCGCGTCTTTGATCGAGTACATAAAGACCTTCAACCCCGATGGGAAGGAGAGCGTAGTCACCGTCGTGCTCCCCGAGTTCATCGTTGCCAAGCACCGACACCAACTCCTGCACAATCAGACGGCGTTGGTCGTCAAGCGGAAGCTTCTATTCGTCCCTGGGGTCGTGGTGGTCAGCGTTCCTTACCGGATCCAGGAACACGCCCGCGCCGCGGCCTGATCTTTAAGCCTTCGAATCAGCTCCCCGTCGGTACGGTCTCGCCGAGCGGAGCCTCATCCACGTCCTCGCCTCCGATTCCGGTGGTCTTCCTCTTCGAGAAGCCAACCGCAACGATCAACACGGCCAGTGCAAGTCCGGCGATCGTGTAACGCGCGGGATCGTTGTCCTTGAGCGAGATGACGGCAGGCAGGATCAGCAGCGAGATCAGGTTCATGACCTTGATCAACGGGTTCAAGGCAGGTCCCGCGGTGTCTTTGAACGGGTCTCCTACGGTGTCACCGATAACAGCTGCCTTGTGCGACTCGGATCCTTTGCCGCCGTAGTGCCCATCCTCGATGTACTTCTTGGCGTTGTCCCACGCACCACCACTGTTGGACAGGAAGTTAGCCATCAGCTGGCCGGTCAAGATGACCCCCGCCAGGAACGCGCCTAACGGCAGGTAGCCGATGCCGAACCCGACGATGACCGGAGACAGCACCGCGAGTAGAGCCGGGGTCGCAAGCTCACGAAGCGAAGCGGCCGTGCAGATGTCGATCACCGGGCCATACTCGGGGCGCTCGGTCCCCAACATGATCCCCGGCTTCTCTCTGAACTGACGTCGAACTTCCTCGACGACAACCGATGCCGTCCGCCCCACTGCGCGCACCGCAAGTGAGCTGAAGAGGAACGCGATCGAGCCACCGATCAGCAGACCGATGAACGTCTTGGGGTCGGACACATTGATCTGCGTGTGGATGTCACGGAACAGCGCGGTACCAACTTTGTTCAGGTTGAGTTGGTTTCCGATCGTTTCGATGAACGAGGCGAACAGCGCCACGGCTGCGATAACAGCAGATCCGATGGCGAAGCCTTTGGTCACGGCCTTGGTTGTGTTCCCCACCGCGTCGAGGCTCACCATGATGCGCTCGGGCTCGCCTTCGAACTCTCCCGACATCTCGGCGATGCCGGCGGCATTGTCGGACACCGGGCCGAACGTGTCTTCGGAGACGACGACACCGGTAGTTGCAAGCATGCCCATTCCGGTAAGCGCCACGAGATACAGCGAGAACTGAAGGTTCCCGCCGCCCAGAGCGATAGCGACGGCGATCGCGCCGGCGATCGCGATGATCGCGTAGACCGAGGACTCCAGGCCGGAGCTGAATCCCGACAGGATGATGGTCGCGGGGCCTGTTCTCGAAGCTTCTGCGATCTCACGAACCGGCGTGGTTTCGGTCGAAGTGAAGTACTCCGTCAACCGACTCACGACCTGAGCGAGAACCAACCCTGTAACGACGGCCCAGAAGACCCTCAGGTTGTGTACATAGAACTGCGCCACGAGATAGGTGCCGATCACAGTTAGAACGCCGGCCGTCAGGAATCCTCTGTTGATCGGTGCCATGGCGCTCTTGTCTTTTTCTGTCGCCCGGACCGCATAGACACCCACGATCGATGCGAGCACGCCAATGGCGCGCGCGATCACGGGGAAGATCAATCCGAGGGCCGGGTTGAGCCCGATCGACTTGAACGCGGCGACGCCGAGGATGATCGACGCGACGAGCGTGACCTCGTAGCTCTCGAAAAGGTCGGCAGCCATACCGGCGCAGTCCCCGACGTTGTCGCCGACGTTGTCCGCGATCGTTGCGGGGTTACGCGGGTCGTCCTCCGGAATCCCCGCCTCTACCTTTCCGACGAGGTCTGCCCCCACATCGGCGGCCTTCGTAAAGATCCCTCCTCCGACACGTAGGAAG
>JAXDJM010000167.1:0-18612 GCA_034665605.1 Actinomycetota bacterium
GTCACTCGGCATCGATCTCGGCGGCGTGCGCGGCACCGGGCCAGAGGGCCGCATCTTGCGGACCGACGTCGAGGCTCACGCCACCGGATCGGGGGCACCTGTCGAGGCAGAGCCCGGGCGCGCCGGGACGGGCGGGCGTCGCGAGCCGTTGCGAGGCGTGCGCCGCATCGTCGCCGAGCGGATGTCCGAAGCCCACCGGATCGTCCCCCCGGTAACTCACGTCGAGGAATGTGACGTGACCGAGCTCGATGCGACAAGACGACTCGCGAACGAGCGATCGCCCGAGCTTCAGAAGCTCACATTCATGCCGTTCATCGTCAAAGCAGTCGTTACCGCGCTTAAGAACTACCCGGCCCTGAACGCATCCCTCGACGAGGAACGCTCCGAGATCGTTTTCCACGACCGCTACGACATCGGCATCGCGGTTGACACGCCGGCCGGGCTCACCGTCCCCGTCGTTCGGGATGCGGACCGCAAACGGCTGCGCGATATCGCGGCGGATATCGACCGGTTGGCCTCGGCCGCCCGCGACGGCAAGCTGTCGCGAGACGAGTTGCAAGGCGCGACATTCACGGTGACATCACCGGGGCCGTTCGGCGGCCTTATGGCGACTCCGATCGTGTTCTATCCGCAGGCAGCGATACTCGGCGTGCATCGGGCGGGGGAACGACCTGTTGTAAGAGACGGACAGATCGTCGCGCGTCTGATGATGAACCTGTCGATCACCTTCGACCACCGGGTTCTAGATGGGATGACCGCAGCGCGGTTCATCCTCGACATCGTCCGCTTACTCGAGCACCCGGCCGTTCTAGCGCTGGAGAGCTAACCCAGGGTCAAGGACCGAGGGCCGGTCGGGGACCGATCACGTTTCGCAACACCCCGATGCGATCGATCTCGAGCTCGACGACGTCGCCGGGTTCGAGCTCCCGACCGATGTCGAGACCACAGCACCCCCCCGGCGTTCCCGAGCCGTACACATCTCCGGGCCACACGTCTTCGCCGACCGATACATGCGAGATCATGTCGGCCCATCTCCAGTAGGCGTCGGAAGATCTCCCCCGTCCCCATTCCTCGTCGTTGACGCGGCAGATCATCTCCAGATCCGGCTCTGCACCGACCTCGTCGGCCGTGATGATGCATGGACCGAGTCCGTTGCAAAAGTCTTTTCCCTTAGCCGGACCGAGCCACGCGGTCATCTCTTTGGATTGAACGTCGCGGGCGGAGAAATCGTTCAATATCGTGAAACCGAAGACGAAATCGTGCGCCTGATCGGCGGGGATGTTGCGGCCGCGTTTGCCGACGATCATGCCGAGCTCGAGCTCGAAGTCGAGATGGTTCGTGTAGGGAGGCCACCGGCATTCCTCCCCCGGCCCAATCACTGCGCGGTGATTACCTTTGTAGTACACGGGGGCCTCGTACCAGTAATCGGGCACGGTCGTGTTGCGGCGGGCGGCGCCGCGCTGCACGTGATCCTCGAACGCAAGGAAATCGCGCAGCGAAGACATCCGTTCCAAGGGGCACAGCCACCGCAAGCCCGGTGTGTGATCGCCCACCTTCAATCCGTCATCGGAGCTGGCAGCCCGAACGACCCGGCGCACTTCGGCCCACACTTCGGGGCCGTCTTCGATCAAGGAGACGAAGCTGACGAGAAAACCGGCCTCGTCCCAGTCGAGGCGAGTGCCGGTCTCGCGGCGCCATGCATCGATCAGATCGATCGGCAGGCCGTCGTCGACGGCCACTGCCAGCCGCGGTTGGAATCCGCTGCGGTGAGAGACATACCTAAAGAGACGCACGCGCCACCGAGCCTAGCCGGGTCTGCTACTCGTCGAGCAGACCCATACCGCGGGCCCACGACGTCTCGTATTCGGTGATCACGACGGCCTCGGCTTCCGGAGAACAAACGAGCGGCTGAGTCGTCTCGACCATCACGGCAACCTCGTCCGTTCGCTCCTTCGTCTTGGAAGCTTCGATCGCAGCGGGTTGCGGACCATGATGGATGCCTTGTGGGTGCAGAGTGATGTAACCCGTGTCGATGTCCGCGCGGCTGAAGAAGTTGCCCCGATGATAGAAGAGCACTTCATCCGCGTCGATGTTCGCGTGATAGAAGGGCACCTTCAAGACAGCAGGATCCTCCTCGAGCGGCCGCGGCACGAACGAGCAGATCACGAAGCCCTCGTTCGCGAACGTGCAGTGGGCGGATGGCGGCATGTGGTAGCTCGGCGAATACACCGGCCGGTGAGACAGGATGTTCATCTTCACCGGGCACAGATCGCCTTGCCACCCGACGACATCCAGTGGATGCCACGCGAACCACAAGGAAGTAAATACGCCGTCGCGCTTGACGCGCACTTCGAACTCACCGGCTTCGTCATGAGGGTCCGGCTCGGGTACGTCTAGAACACCGGGATCGAATTGCGCGTGCTTGCCCATCAAGCCGCGCTCGGGTAAGTGGTACTCGCCGGTTCCTTCGATAACGAAGAAGAACGAGTCGCCGGGAGACGGAACGACCCGGTGAGTCGTCCCCTTGGGAATGATCACGTAGTCGCCTTCGGAGTACGAGAGAGGACCGTAATCCGTTTCGATCGTGCCGCTGCCTTCGTGTACGAAGTAGCAGACGTCGCCATCGGCGTCGCGCAGGAAGTACGGCATCGGCTCGCTCCGCCGGCTGACGAACAATCTGACGTCGTCGTTCCCGGCGATCAGCTGCCAGGTAGCGTCCGGTTCCGTCATGTCCGCGGGCTTCATCTCGTTGATGTTGAGCGCGCGCGGCCGCAGCGGGCCGTCGATCCGCGTCCACGCGGTCGGTGGGTGAGTGCGATACAGATGAGACGCTCGACCGAAGAACGTTTCGCGCCCGTGCTCCTCCTCGAAGGTGCCTTCTGGTATCCCGACGTGGGCCTGCCGCGTCACCTTGCCCTTCGAAAAGACGACATCCATAACTGCTCCTCTCTTTTCTCCTTCTACCTCTTCCCGGCCGGGCGCTGGTGCCGGTGCCTTCGGCGGGCTAGGTCAGAGGTTGCCGCGGGCATCTTGTTCGCGCTCGATGGCCTCGAATAATGCCTTGAAGTTCCCGTCGCCGAACCCTCTGGAGCCATGACGCTCGATCACTTCGTAGAACACCGTGGGCCGGTCCTGGACGGGTTTGCTGAAGATCTGTAACAGGTACCCGTCTTCATCTTTGTCTACGAGGATCCCGTTGCGCTGCAGGTCGCGGATCTGGGGCGTGATCTCGGGAACGCGCTCTTTGGCATCGTCGTAGTAGTTCGGCGGGATCGACAAGAACCGGATGCCGGCGGCCTTCATGGATTCAACGGTCGCAACGATGTCTTCAGACGCGAAGGCGATGTGCTGAGCGCCCGGCGAGCCGTAGTACTCGAGGTACTCGTCGATCTGCGACTTCTTCTTGCCCTCGGCAGGCTCGTTGATAGGGAATTTGATCTTGCCTTCGCCGTCCCACACGACCTTGGACATGAGTGCCGAGTACTCGGTGGAGATGTCGTCGTCGGTGAAGTGCTTCAACTCGGTGAAGCCCATGACGCGCTCGTAGAAGCCGACCCACTCGTTCATCTTTCCGAGTTCGACGTTGCCGACGATGTGATCGATATAGCGGACGCCGTACTCGGAGTTGGGGGCCGCGCCCTCGATCGCCTGAAAACCGGGAAGGAAGACTCCCGAGTATTCCTCGCGGCTGATCAGGGAGTGGATCGTTTCGCCGTAGGTCGCGATCGCCGCACGCACGATCTTGCCGTGCTCGTCTTCCAACACCTCGGGTTCTGCGACCGACGTTGCTCCACGCCCGATCGCCACGCGGTACGACTCCTCGGCGTCGGGGACCCGCAGAGCTATGTCGTGAACACCGTCGCCGTGCGCGTGCACGTGGGCCGCGATCGGCGAGTCGGGCCCGAGGGCACCGGTGAACACCAACCGAACTTCACCTTGGTGAACGCACCACGAGACTGCATCGCGGTTCCCGGTCTCCAATCCTTTGAAAGCTAGCGGCGCGAATCCCATCGCGCGGTAGAACTGCGCGGCTTGCAAAGCATTGCCGACGTAGAACTCGACGTAATCGATAGCAAGTATCGGGAAATCGTCGGGAGCATCAGACACGGCTGCACCTCCTTGTGAAACCAGTCAGGGCAGGATAAAGCGTCGGTCCCGTCACGCCGCTACGGCAGGCACTAACTCCGCGCGAATAGAAGGCGGACTCCTGCCCAGTCTGGATCGACGGCGGGGTGGTCGGAGCGGTAGTGGACGCCACGTGACTCCCGACGAAGCAGGGCCGCATGTGCGATCAATCGGGCGGCGATGGCCGCGGAGCGCAACTCGAGTGCCGCTCGATCGTCGGAGATAGCCATCAAGCTCAGGTCCTCGAGCTCCTCACGAAGTTCTTGCAGCCCCCGTGCGTCGCGCACGATCCCCAGGTCTTTCGAACACAACGACCGCAATCGAGCCCACTCGCCCGAAAGGTCTGCTACGGCGGACACGGTAGGTGCTTCCGGAAGAGCTTTGGCCCGCCCGACGCGCTGACCTGCGATCGCTCTGGCAGCTCGGCGCCCGAACACAAGCGCTTCCGCCAGCGAGTTGCCCGCCAACCGGTTCGCGCCGTGCACGCCTGTGTTCGAGCATTCACCGATCGCGTACAGCCGTGGGATCGACGTGCGGCCGTCGAGGTCGGTGGCAATCCCGCCGATCGAGTAGTGAGCCGCGGGGGCAACGGGGATGAGATCACTGCGGAGGTCGAGGCCGAATTCGCGACACGCGGCCATCACCGTGAAGAACTCTGTCTCCAACACGTGATGATCTATGTGGCGGCAATCGAGCCAGGCACGCCGCGATGCGATCGCGCGTGCCACGACGTCGCGCGGTGCGAGCTCGCCGTCGGAGTGATGCTCGAACAAGAAGCGACGGCCATCAGCATCGACGACGTACGCGCCGGCCCCCCGCAAAGCTTCGGTAACCAATGGGCGTTGCTGGCCCTCCCCCAGAGCCAGCGCGGTGGGATGGAACTGGATGAACTCGAGATCGGCGAGATTGGCGCCCGCGTCCCACGCAAGCACTATCCCGTCCCCCGTGGCGCCGGGTGGGTTCGTAGTCGCTTCGAACAGCGCGCCGGTGCCTCCCGTTGCAAGGACCGTCGACGACGCCTCGATCTCGATAACGCCATCATCTGTCGTCACCCAGCCACCAACGCAGCGTCCCTCGGCGATCGCGAGTTTCATGCACGCGCCCTCTACCCGACGAACGCGGTTACCGGCCGCGAAGCGAAGGGTCTTCATGATCGCGGCCCCGGTTGCGTCCCCCGCATGCACCGAACGGGGCACGCTCTGGCCTCCCTCGCGCGCGAGATTCAGCGAACCATCTTCGTTGCGATCGAGCTCGCATCCCAGCTCGGCAAGCTCCAAGACACATTCGGGAGCCTCGTTGGTGAGAACCGCGACCGCCGACAGATCCGCATGGCCCGCCGACACCCTGATCGTGTCTTGGGCGTGAAGCTCGGGGCTGTCGTCGACGCCGATCGCGGCCGCCACTCCTCCTTGGGCCCAGGGAGACGACCCCATCCGGGCGCGTCCCTTGTCGACTACGACCACATCTGATCCGACCGGGAGATGGAGCGCCGCGAAGAGGCCGGCTGCTCCGGCCCCCACGATCAATACGTCGGCTCTCACGGGGACTCAGGTACCTCCGAACTTGGGTGCTCGCTTCTCGAGGAACGCCTGCACTCCCTCGAGATGATCCGCCGAGCGGCCCGCTTTCGCTTGGCCCAGCACTTCGGCTTCGAGTTGATCGTCGAGCGTCACCTCTGCCGCCTGATGAAGCAGGGACTTCGTGAGCGCATAGGAAACGGTCGGTCCCTCGGCGATCATCGCCGCTCTGGCGCGCCACTCCTTCTCGAAGACGTCCGCCGCGTGAACCTCATGGAATATCCCGAGCTCCAGGCATCGATCGGCACCCACCGGATCTCCGGTCGCGGCAAGGGCCCAGGTGCGCGATTCACCGATCATCCTCGTTAGAAACCACAGAGCGCCCGAGTCGGGAACGAGGCCGACCTTGACGAACGCGATGACGAGTTTGGCGTGCTCGGACGCGATGCGGAAATCGCACGCCAGCGCGACGCTGGCACCGGCACCGGCAGCAACGCCGTTGACCGCTGCGACCACCGGCTTGGGGGCATTCCTGATCGCTCGGATGAGCGGGTTGTACCGCTCGACGAGCGTCGAGCCAAGTTCGGGAACGGAACCAGCCCGGTACCCCTCTTGGAGCGCTCCTAGATCTTCGCCGGCGCTGAATCCACGTCCCGAGCCGGTGATGACGATGCACCTGACCGAATCGTCCGACGACGCTTCGGCGACGGCTGCGAGAGTCGCAGTCCCGAGGTCGTCGTCGAACGCGTTCAAGACGTCGGGGCGATCGAGGGTGATCACTGCAACCGCGTCGTCGACCTCATATCCGAGTGCCACGTCGCGAGGGTAAACCCGCGGGCAGAGACGCTATGCAGAGGTGTTTGATGCGCCGAGCTCGATGAGCGCCCGTTCGGTCCCCGAACGCATCGGGATGTGAACGCGGAAGGTCGTGCCCTTGTCGACCACGCTCTCGACATCCACCCAACCGCGGTGTGCATCGATCAGGCTCTTGACGATGTAGAGGCCCAAGCCGAATCCTCCGACCTTGCGCGTCGACGATGAGTCCACCTGACGGAAGCGCTTGAAGATCGCTTCGAGTTGCTCGGCGGGGATCCCGAAGCCGTAATCGGTCACTTCGATCAATACCTCGTCGTCCATCTGGAACAGCCGCACGTCGACCGGAGTGCCCTCCGGCGAGTACTTGAAAGCGTTGTCGATCAGGTTCACGAGGATCTGTTGCATCGCGATCTGATCGCACCAGGCCCGAACGGGCTTGGGGTTCGACTCAAGCCTGACCACGCGGCCCGCACTTACTTTTGCCTCGCTCAGATCTTCGATAACCATCTCGGCGGTCGAGGTGAGGTCGACCTGCTCTCGCTTCAAACGACGCCCGCCGGATTCGATGTGCGCGGTGGTCAACACGTCTTCGACGAGGCGCAGCAACCGATAGCCCTGCCGCTCGATCATGGCGAGGAAATTCGCGTGGACGTCGGGATCCATCTTCGGGCCCTTGCGCGACACGGTCTTCGCCGCGCCGATGATCGCCGTCAATGGAGTCTTCAACTCGTGGCTCACGGTCGCAACGAACTCGTTCTTCTGGCGATCGAGGTCCTCGAGACGCAGAACCGCCTCGCGCTCCGCTTCGAAAAGACGCGCGTTACCGATCGCGATCGCGGCATGCTCGGCGAACAACCCAAGCGTTGCAAGATCTAGTTCGTTGAATCTGCGCATGCCCTCGGTCTCACTGAGGTTCAAGACGCCGAGTAGCTCGTCACCCTTAACGAGGGGGACCGACATCGCAGAGTTGATGTGACGTGAGCCTTGTTCCTCACGTCCCGGAACCGCGTCGCCTTGGATCAGCATCGACTCACGAGATTCGGCAACGCGCCCGGAGACGCCGGTGCCCAACGTCGCGCGGCCCTTCATCACGGTCTCGAGTCGGGGCCCGAGATAACTGACGACCTGAAGGTGCTTCTTGTCGTCCTCGAGCAACATGATCGATCCCTCCGTTGCACGCAAGAGATCGACCGATGAGTGGAGGATCACATCGAGCACCTCGTTGAGGTCCAAGGAGGTCGCGACCGTCTTTCCGACCTCGGACAGTGTCGATAGCTCGTACAAGCGGGCCGACAGCTCGGTCGTGGTCTTCTCTTGCTGCTCGAGGCTACGGAGAGCCGCGTGGTAGCCCCGCTCTCGGACGAGGGCGTAACAAGCGACCGCGGCGAAGGCCAGGGCGGCGATGAAAGCGGCTACCACCACCTGCGATCGCCCCCCGGAGCCGGGCGCGCGGGCGTTCTAGAAGCTGATGCTCTACGGGCGGTCGGGCGCGTCGTGACGCAGCGGGACCGGGCCCCCATGCTCTTCCAGGACGTGCTTCGTTCGAAGCTCATCCTTGGGTATCGGCACGGGATAGCTCGAAGAAAAGCAGGCCGTGCAGAAACCATCGACCGGCACCTGGGTGGCGGCCAACATGCCCTCGATCGACAGGTACGCCAGGGAGTCGGCCTCGACGTGGGCGCCGATCTCATCCACCTCCATGCGGGAGCCGATCAGCTCGTCCTGGTCGGGCATGTCGATCCCGTAGAAGCACGGCCACTTGATCGGGGGCGACGAGATCCTCATGTGGACCTCGCGGGCACCCGCATCGCGCAGCATCTGGACTATCTGCTTGGTCGTGTTGCCCCGCACGATGGAGTCGTCGACGACGATGAGGCGGCGGCCCTCAATCACGTCTCGAAGCGGGTTCAACTTCATCCGGATGCCCTGCTGGCGCATCGATTGCGTCGGCTGGATGAACGTCCTCCCGACGTAACGGTTCTTCACGAACCCCTCGCCGTAAGTGACCCCGGAGGCCTGCGCGAAACCCTGGGCTGCCGGCACGCCTGAGTCGGGGACCGGCATAACCAGGTCGGCCTGAACGTTTGCCTCTTCCGCCAGCCGCTGGCCCATCCGATAACGGGTGGAGTACACGTTCTGGCCCATCAACGTCGAATCGGGCCGGGCGAAATAGACGTGCTCGAACACACACGCCGCCGACCTTCCGGACGCGAAGCGCTCGCACGTGATGCCGTCGGCACCGATCTCGACCAGCTCGCCGGGCTCGACATCGCGAACGAACTTGGCGCCGAGCAGATCGAGCGCACACGTCTCCGAAGCAAGGATCCAGCCCGAGTCACCGAGTCGGCCGATACACAAGGGTCGAAACCCTTGCGGGTCGCGGGCCCCGAAGATCCGAGCTTCGTCCATCATCGTGAACGAATAGGCACCCGACAGCCGCGGGAGAACGTCCAGGATCGCGGCGCGCGTATCCCCGCGGTCGGCGCGGGCGATGTGGGCCGCAACGAGATCGGTGTCCGATGAGGATGGAAGTCGAGCTGCCTGCGGAGTGGGATCGCCGCCTGCTTCCTCGAGCGTGCGCTTGAGCTCGACCGAGTTCACGAGGTTTCCGTTGTGAGCCAGAGCGATCTGACCGGTGGCACCGCTCTTGTACGAAGGTTGCGCGTTCTCCCACGTCGTCGAGCCGGTCGTCGAGTAGCGGGTATGGCCGATCGCAAGGTGGCCCTTGAGACTGGCGAGAACGGTCTCGTCGAACACCTGGCTGACCAAGCCGAGCTCCTTGTAGACGACCACCGTCCGGCCGTCGGCGATCGCGATACCTGCAGATTCTTGCCCGCGATGCTGCAGGGCATAGAGCGCGTAGTAGGTAAGCCGGGCTACGTCTTCACCGGGGGCATAGATCGCGGTGACGCCGCACGCGTCGCGCACTTCGGATCCCATAGTTATTCGACCCTAACGGACAGCGCGTCCGGGACGGCTCTTTCGAACGCAGAACGAGTCATGTCGAGGGGAACTTGGAATCGACCGAAGTCGAGCACGGTCCCACCCGTGCGGCCCAGCACCCGGAACGCAACGCCGTTGGCCGTTGCCAGTTCGGTCACCGCGCGCAGGTTGGACGGCGCGCACGAGACGATCGCGCGCGCCGGGCTCTCGCAGAACAAGAATGGATGGTCTATCGCGCCGGTTTCCAGGATGAAGCCGGCTTCGGATGCGAACGCGGCTTCGCACAAAGCGACCGCCACACCACCCGATGCGACATCGTGTGCTCCGGTCAAGAGCGATCGGGCCGCGGCCCCCATGATGGTTTCGGCGAGCGCCTTTTCACCGGGAAGGTCCGCTGCCGGCGGCCGTCCGCCGATCACGCCTTCAACGACGAAGGAGAGCTCGCTTCCCCCGAAATCGGCGGGATCGGAGCGACCGAGCAGCACGATCGCGTCTCCTTCGCTCCCCAGTCCGAAGCTCACCGATCGTTCAACATCGTCGATCGCTCCCAGCATCCCGATCACCGGCGTTGGGTAGATCGGACGCCCTGTGGTCTCGTTATAGAAGGACACGTTGCCGCCCGTCACCGGTGTCTCGAGCTCGCTACACGCGTCCGCGATGCCACGGATCACCTCTTCGAACTGCCACATCACGTCCGGGCGCTCTGGATCGCCGAAGTTGAGGCAGTTCGTGATCGCCAGCGGACGCGCCCCCGTGACCGCCACGTTCCGGTAGGCCTCGGAGACGGCAAGCCGCGCGCCTTCGTAAGGATCGAGGAAGCAGTACCTGCCCGGCCCGTCGACGGTGATCGCAACTGCCTCACGACGCCCGGGCAAACGCACCAGAGCCGCGTCACCGCCGGGGCCCGCGATCGTTCCGAGGAAGATCATGTGGTCGTACTGCTGCCATATCCATCGCTTGGATGCGAGCGAGGGCGAAGTCAGAAGCGCGAGCAACGCCTCTTCCAGGTCCGGGGGCCGAGCTCCTCCGGACGGAGCTCTTTGAAGGTCGTCGAGCCACGACGGTCGCGCGCTCGGACGCTCGTACACGGGACCGTCCTCGGCAAGAGCCCGAACAGGAACGTCGGCGACAACCTCACCGCCGTCGACGATCTCGAGTCTGCTGCCCTCGATGACCTCACCGATCACGGCCGCGTCGAGCTCCCATCGCCTGCACACGTCCAGGACCTCGTCGAGATGATCGGGAGCAACCACCGCCATCATCCGTTCCTGAGATTCGGAGATCATGACTTCGAACGGCTCCATGACGGGCTCGCGCCGATGAACGCGGTCGACGTAGACGCGCATTCCGGTGCCTGCCTTGGCCGCCATCTCGGAGCTCGGGCATGCGATACCTCCGGCGCCAAGATCCTGAAGTCCCACGAGAAGCCCTCGGCCCACCAATTCGAGACAGGATTCGATCAAGAGCTTCTCCGAGAACGGATCGCCGACCTGAACAGAAGGTCGCTTCTCGAGGGAGTCTTCGTCGAACGTCGCCGACGCAAGAACGCTTGCGCCCCCGATGCCGTCGCGTCCGGTCGACGACCCGATCAGAACGACGTGATTGCCGACTCCATCGGCCCGCCCCTGCATGACGCGATCCTCGATCACCCCCAGGCAAGCGACGTTGACGAGGGGATTCTCGGCGTAGCACTGGTCGAAAACCGTTTCGCCGCCAACCGTCGGGACGCCTATCGAGTTGCCGTAACCGGAGATCCCCGAAACGACGCCCTCCGCCACGTACCGCGTGCGAGCGCTTCCTTGACCGCGCACCGGATCGCCGAACCTCAACGAGTCCAGCAGCGCGATCGGACGGGCCCCCATAGAGAGGATGTCGCGCACGATCCCGCCGACACCGGTTGCGGCACCGTTCACCGGTTCAACGAACGACGGATGGTTGTGGGATTCCGCTTTCCACGCGACCGCTACGCCCGGAGCGATCTCGATTATCCCGGCACCTTCGCCGGGCCCCACGAGAATGTGGGGGCCGGTCGACGGCAGCTTCTTGAGGTGGACTCGACTCGACTTGTAGGAGCAGTGCTCGCTCCACATGACGGAGAACATCGCGAGCTCCGTGTACGTCGGATCGCGTTCGAGTATCGATCGGATCGACTCGTACTCCGCGTCGGTCAGCCCGAGGTCGCGGTGTACCAGAGTTGATGGCGTCATCCAGCAGCGAGCAGCACGCCTGCCCGTTCCAGCATCGAGCCCAGGATCACCCTGCCGTCGGTCGACCCGAGGAGCGCTTCGCATGCACGTTCGGGATGAGGCATGAGCCCGAACACGTTCCCGGTTTCGTTCACGATCCCTGCAACATCGTCCAAGGAACCGTTCGGGTTGTCGACGTAACGCAAGACGATCTGATCGTTGGCGCGCATCCGTGACAGCGTGGCGGCATCCGCATACCAGTTGCCTTCGAAATGATTGATGGGGATCTTTAGAACCCGGCCCTCTTCCGCCATCGAGGTGAATGGAGTCGACGCGTTGTCGACGCGAACCTCGACCCATCGACACATGAATTTCAATCCCGCGTTCTTCCGTAAAGCCCCCGGTAGCAGGCCCGCTTCACACAACACCTGGAAGCCGTTGCAGATGCCGAGCACCAGCCCGCCGCTCGCGGCATGTTTGGTCACCGCGTCCATCACCGGCGAGAACCGGGCGATCGCACCGGTACGCAAGTAGTCACCATGCGCGAAGCCTCCCGGCAAGATCACGGCATCGAGGGCCGGAAGCTTTTGCTCGCCGTGCCACAGGAGCTGCGCGTCGATGCCGAACGAGCCGAGCGCCGTGACGCAGTCCTGCTCGCAATTAGAGCCGGGGAACACGACGACTCCAACGCGTGGGGTCATTCGACCTCCACCTTGTAGGACTCGATGACCGGGTTCGCAAGGAAGGACTTGCACATCTCGTCGATCGCAGCAGCAGCGGCATCTCGATCGACCGCATCTATCTGCACTTCGATGTGCTTGCCGACCCGCACGTTCGTGACTCCTTTGAAACCGAGCGCAGGCAACGAGCGCTCGATCGTTTGCCCTTGCGGGTCGGCGATCCCCTCTTTGAGCATGACGGTTACGTGAGCTCGGATGGTCACGAGCTTGCACTCGCTAAAAGTTTGGCGGCTACGACCAGCACGGTCGTGATCGCGGCGAGAGCTACGAGCGCCGACGCGGCTACGCCGATGGCCCGCGTGGTGTCCAGATCCGACGTCGTCTTAACTCCGGTCACGAACAGCCACACCGACCAGGCTGCAAGGCTGAACGCAAGCGCGATCGATGTCGCGGCCCACACCGTTGCGAGGGGATCGACGAGTCGGTCGCTCGTGAACGATCCCCGTCCGAGAAACAGGACGTCGAGCGGCAGCAGAACGAACACGGCGATCAGCTGGGGAAGGGCAGCCGCCCCCCACACGAGACGCAGATCGCGAGCGGAGGCTGATGACGCCCCGCCGAGCCGCCGCACAAGCAGCGCACCTACGGTGCTCCACGCGATCTGGACCGCGACGGCGACCAGGCCGCCGAACACCAACGCCGCGATCAATGCGCTCCAACCGAATTGGGCGGCATGCACGTCGCGTACTCCTATCAGGCCTCCGAACTTCAACCACAACGCCATGAGTGCAGCACCGCCGAGCCATCCAAGTGCATAAGGCGTGACACCCTCGGCCGGCTTGAGCCCGGCCGACGAGCGCATCTCTGCGGCGCGAACGATCGTCGAAAATCCTTCGTTCGGACTTGCCAGAACCGACCTCAGCGCGACGCCAAGCTCCGCCGAGCTCTGCGCCTGGGACAGGCTCGCGGTCAGGAGCCCACCACCTCCAGCCACTCGTTGAAGGACCTGGTCGTGATGCGCTCGTACGCCTCGACGTAGCGGCTTCTCGTCGCGTCCACGACATCGCGCGGCAGATCGGGCGGAGGCGGGTTGTGGTCCCACCCCGACTCGTCGAGCCAATCCCTCACGTACTGCTTGTCGAAGGAAGGTTGCGACCCGCCGGACTCGTACGCATCCGCCGGCCAGAACCGGCTCGAGTCCGGTGTCAAGACCTCGTCGATCAGGATGATGACGCCGTCTCTGAGACCGAACTCGAATTTGGTGTCGGCAACGATCACGCCCTTGGTCGCCGCCTGTTCCGCCGCACGTTCGTAGATCGCGAGCGCGTACTCGCGCGCCGCGTCGTAGTACTGCTTGCCGATCATCTCTGCGGCTTGCGTTTCGGTGATGTTCTCGTCGTGGCCCGATGTTGCCTTGGTCGCCGGGGTGAGGATCGGTCGCGGGAGCTTCGAGGATTCGAGTAGGCCCTCCGGTAGCTCGTGCCCGCACACCGACCGTGCGACCTGGTACTCCCGCCAACCCGAGCCTGCGAGGTAACCCCGCACCACGAACTCGATCGGCAGCGGTTCCGCTTGCCAGCAGACCATCCCGCGTCCGGCGACCTCTGTCCCATCGATGTCGGGCAGATCGGATGCTCGAACCGACACCATGTGGTTGGGGCAGATGTCCCGGGTCGACTCGAGCCAATGGTGCGATAAAGCCGTCAGAACCTTCCCCTTATCGGGGATCGGTTGAGGCAGAACCACGTCGTACGCACTGATGCGGTCGGATGCAACCAGCAGCAGACGGTCGTCGCCCATCCGGTAGAGCTCGCGCACCTTGCCGGAACCGATATGCAAGGCATCCAGCACTACAAGGCCTCCAAGCGCTCGAAGACGACTCCCGCATTCTCAAGATAGCGTGAGTTGTCGAAACATCTTTCGATTTCATCGGGATCGAGATACTCCGTCACGTCGGGATCTGACTTGAGTAGTTCCTTCAAGGAACGTTTGTCGTCCCACGCCGACATCGCGTTGCGCTGCACTAGCGCGTAGGCCTCTTCGCGCTGGATATTCGCCTTCTGAAGCAGCGTCGTGAGAACCGTTTGTGAGTGGACAAGGCCGTATGACGCGTCGAGGTTCGCGAGCATGCGGTCGACGTTGACGACGAGGTTGTCGACGACCCATCGCATCCGGTCCAGCATGTAATCGAGCAGGATGCACGCGTCCGCGAACGTCACGCGCTCGACCGACGAGTGCGATATATCGCGTTCGTGCCACAGGGCCACATTCTCAAACCCGGTCTGTGCATACGCACGTAGCAGCCGCGCGAGCCCGCAGATCCGCTCGCACACGATCGGATTGCGCTTGTGCGGCATCGCCGACGAGCCTTTCTGCCCCTCGCGGAACGGCTCCTGCGCCTCCCCAACCTCGGTTCTCTGCAGATGCCGGATCTCTTGGGCGAAGCGCTCGAGCGATGCTCCCGTGGTCGCTATCGCCACGAGGAACTCGGCGTGGCGGTCGCGCGGTATGACCTGCGTCGCAGCATCCTCAGGTGCCAGCCCCAGTCGGTCGCAGACGTAGCTTTCGACCTCCGGGGATAGCTGCGAGTAGCTGCCGACGGCACCCGACAGCTTTCCGATCGCGACGCCATCGCGCGCCCTCCGTAGTCGATCGCGATCGCGTGCGAGCTCGAAGACCCACCCTGCGAGCTTCAACCCGAACGTCGTCGGCTCCGCGTGGATCCCGTGCGTGCGCCCTGCCATGACCGTGTCTTTGTGCTCGAGAGCGCGGGTTCTCACGACCTGGGTCAGGCGCCCGACCTCCTCGACGAGGAGGTCGCCTGCGTCGCGCAGGGCAACCCCCGTTGCCGTATCCAGCACATCTGACGAGGTCATTCCGAAATGAATGTGTCTTCCGGCGTCGCCGATGTTCTCGCGAACGTTTTCGACGAACGCGACGACGTCATGCTGCCGGACCTCCTCGATCTCGGCGATCCGCGCGACATCGAAAGCCGCTTTCTCCTTGATCTCCGAGAGGTCCTCCACGGGAACCTCGCCCAGGCGGACCCGGGCCTCGACTGCGAGGATCTCTATCTCGAGCCATCGCGAAAACTTCGCGCGCTCGGAGAAGATCTCGGCCATCTCGGGCCTCGAGTAGCGGGGGATCACCGGCCCATCCTATCGAGGGCCGCCGAGGCATCGGGGAGCGGCTATACAGGAAAAGTGACGTCTATCTCCTTCGATCGCGCCGCCGACTACTACGACTCGACGCGAGCGCTACCCGATAAAGAGATGGAGCGCGTCGCCGACATGCTCGTGGCGGAGATCGCCGGGCCCGACGCGTTGGAGATCGGGATCGGAACCGGCCGTATCGCAGTGCCCTTGATCGACCGCGGCATCGATATCTACGGGATCGACATCTCCACCGAGATGGTCGGCAAGATGCTCGCAAAGGACTTCGATCGAAACCGATTGCACGTCGCACTCGCCGACGCAAGCCGGCTCCCGTTCGCATCGTCGAGCTTTGACTCGATCCTCGCGGTTCATGTGCTTCATCTGGTTCCGGCCTGGCACGCGGTGTGCAACGAAGTGGTCCGCATCGGACGTCGCGGGGGGCGGTTCATCGTCGACAATGGTGGCTGGGGGAAAGGCGCGTGGAGCGCCATACAGGTCCACTTCGCCGAGCTCGCGCGGATTGAGCGGCCCCGCCCTGGAGCAAACTCGATCGAAGAGATCGACGCGTGCATGGCATCTCTCGGCGCGACCCCCCACCGGCTGCCGATTATCTCGACCACTCAGGTGCGGCCGTACTCGGAGCTACTGACGCGCATCCGCGAGGGTGTCTATTCGTTCACCTGGTTGGTCGATGCCGCTGAGCGCACTCGTGCGGCTGACGAAACCGCTCGCTGGGCCGAAGAACGGTACGGAGATCTCGACGAACCGCGTCCCATGGAATGGGATGTCGCTTTCACGGCCTACGAATTGCCGTGACGAACGGTGCCGGGGGGGTCGAGGTACGCACCGGCAAGACCGCGCAAGCGATCGACCGCAGCCTCGACTTCTTCGGGTGCATCCGCTCGCACCGTCACGTGGCCTAACTTCCGCCCGGGCCTGGGCGCTTTGTCGTAGAGGTGCAAATGCGCACCGTTCACTGCCAGCACGTCGTGGGGGAGTGGAAGCGCGCCTATCAGGTTGACCATCACGGAGTGACCTCGGGGACGGGTAGAGCCGAGCGGCAGTCCCGTGATGGCACGTATGTGGTTCTCGAACTGACTCGTCTCTGCTCCCTCGATGGTCCAGTGCCCGGAGTTGTGCACGCGGGGCGCCATCTCGTTGGCTATCAAGTCCTCGTCACGTTCGAACATCTCGAGCGTCAGCGCCCCAACGTGTCCGAGATCTTCGAGCAATTCCTTCATCATCGCTTCAGCCGCCTCCCTGAGAGCCTCCGCGCGCGGCGCCGGAGCGCGCGACACTCGCAGGATTCCTTCATGATGGACGTTCTCGACGAGCGGATAGATGGCGAGGTCGCCATCGTGGGAGCGAACGCCGATCACCGAAAGCTCCCGATCGAACGCCACGAATGACTCGACGATGACGGGGCGCTCGCCAAATCGTCGAATCGCCTCTTTCTTCTCGCCACCAGAACGCACCACGATCTGTCCCTTTCCGTCATAACCCTCCGTCAGGGTCTTGACGACACACGGGATGCCGAGGTCGTCGATCGCAAGCGAGAGGTCCTGTGCGCTCTCGACAACGCGATACCGCGGCGTGCTGATGCCGGATCTCTCGAATACCTCTTTCTCACGGGCTCGGTTCCGCGTGACCTCCAGCGAAAGGGGCGACGGCAAGACCGGCACGCGATCGGCGATCCGCGCTGCTGCGTCCGCCGGAACGTTTTCGAACTCATACGTAACGACCTCGCTCATCGCCGCGAGTCGGTCAAGCGATGTCTCGTGGTCATACGGCGCCACGATCAGCTCGCCGGCTGCTCGGGCACCGGCCTCGGCAGAAGGATCGAGGAAAGTAAACGTGCAACCGAGCGGGATACCTGCGAAACCCAGCATGCGGCCGAGCTGTCCGCCACCGATGACGCCGACGCGCACGTGAGCTAAGCGGGGTCGGGGTTGTTCAGGACGTCGGTGGTTTGCTTCTCGATGTATCGCTCGACCGCGACGCGCACTGCATCGTCTCCCAGAGCAACCACCCGCGCGGCGAGCAAGGCCGCGTTGACGGCCCCCGCTCTGCCGATCGCCATTGTTCCGACCGGAACACCGGCCGGCATCTGAACGATCGATAGAAGCGAGTCGACACCCTTCAAAGACTTTGATTCGACCGGAACGCCGAGCACCGGAAGAGTCGTCTTCGCTGCTGTCATCCCGGGAAGGTGGGCTGCCCCGCCCGCCCCGGCGATGATCACCTTGATCCCGCGTGTCGCCGCCGAAGACGCGTACTCGAACAGGAGGTCGGGCGTGCGGTGAGCGGAAACGACCTTCGTCTCGTACGCGATACCCAGATCGTCGAGTGTCGCAGCCGCATGCTGCATCGTGTCCCAGTCCGAGCGCGATCCCATGATCAGACCCACCACCGAGCTGCTCATGTCGACGCTCCCGGCTCTGCTCGGAGCTCCGCACGCCGTGCGATATCGCGCCGGAGGTGCTTGCCATCGAACTCGATCATGTCCGCTGCACGATACGCGAGCTCGCGCGCGCGGCGATAGGTATCGCCCAGCGCGCTCACCGCGAGAACCCGGCCGCCGCTCGTAACGAGCCGCCCATCCACTTCGGCGGTCCCGGCATGGAAAACGAATACCTCGTCGTGCGCCGCAGCAACATCGGCTCCCTTTATCTCCTTGCCGGTCGGATACGAACCCGGATAACCGTCCGATGCAAGAACAACCGAGACGCAGGGGCGTGGGTCCCACTCGAGGCTCACGCCGACGAGTGATCCTGTGGCCGCGCTCATGCATACCTCGGCGAAGTCACTCTTCAACCTGGGGATCAGAGCCTGTGTCTCGGGATCGCCGAAGCGCGCGTTGAACTCGACGACGCGCGGCCCCCTCGCGGTCAGCGCCAGTCCTGCATAGAGCGCTCCGATGAAGGGGGTGGCCTCTTCCGACACCACGTTGACCATCGGCTCGATCACTTCGTCGACGATCCGATTCGCGAGCTCCGGAGGGCACGACGGCACTGGGCTGTAGGAACCCATCCCTCCGGTGTTCGGACCTCGATCGTCGTCGAAAGCACGCTTGTAATCCTGAGCCGGTTCGCACGGGACGACGCTCTTGCCGTCGCTGAACGCGATCAACGACAGCTCCTCGCCGTCGAGGACCTCCTCGACCACCACGGTTCGCCCCGCCTCTCCGAAC
>JAXDJM010000168.1:0-5064 GCA_034665605.1 Actinomycetota bacterium
GTATCGCCCGAGCGCAAAGCGTTGCAGTCGTCGTTTCGCCGCATCTGGATCCTCGAGCAGCGGTTCGGTCATGGCCGTGAGAGCAGCCGGCGCCACGGCATTCACGTTGATCGCAAGCGCGCCCAGCTCCTTCGCCCAGGTCTTCGTGAGCCCAACGATGCCCATCTTCGCGGCCGCGTAGTTTGACTGACCGGGCGAGCCTCGCAGCCCGGACGCCGATGTGACGTTCACGATCTTTCTAGCTTTAGCCGATCCGGTTTCGAGTTCTGACTTTGCCAGCGGCCTCCAGTGACGAACGACCGCGCGACCACACGCCCACGTGCCTTTGAGATGAACTTGGATCACCTGATCGAACTCTTCTTCGGACATGTTGTGGAGCATCCGATCGCGCAGGATGCCGGCGTTGTTAACGAGTACGTCGACCTCGCCGAAGGAATCCAGTGCGCTTGCAAGGAGCGAGTCGGCGGCGTCGACCGTTCCGATCGGTTCGCTGTGCGCGACGGCTTGACCACCGCCTTCGTCGATCTCTTTGACCACGGCATCTGCGGCGGCGCCGTCGGCATCGTTAACGACGACACGGGCGCCCTCGTCGGCAAACGCCAGCGCGATGGCGCGCCCGATGCCGCGCCCGGCCCCCGTAACGATGCACGCTTTGTTATCGAGTCGCCCCGTCATAGTGCGGGCATCCTAAAGGCGCTACTAGGATTGGGGCATGGAGGAGACCAAGAAAGTAGCGCTAACGCAGGAGACTTACGACCGTCTGAAAGTGGACCTTGAGGAGCTCGAAGGACCGGAGCGCCAGAAGATCGTCGAGGAGATCGCAACCGCGCGTGCTCATGGCGATCTGAGTGAGAACGCGGAGTACCACGCTGCCAAGGACCGGCAGGGTCTGTCGGAAGCTCGCATCCGAGAGATCAGATCGATGCTCGAGAACGCCGAGATCATCCACTCACATGACGATGGCCTCGTCACGCCCGGAAAGCTCGTGACTCTTCGCGTCGGAGGGACCGAGCCCGAGACCTATCTCTTCGGCTCGCGCGAGGAGAAGGGTTCGGAGCACGACGTGCTCACCCCCGAGTCGCCCATCGGTCAGGCGATCGTTGGCCGCTCGGTGGGGGAGCAGGTCGCGGCCAAGGTGCCGGCGGGTGATCTCGAGATCGAGATCGTCGAGATATCCAGCGCCTAGACGACGCGGACTCCGCGCCTCATCACGAAGCGCACGTCGGTGAGATCCTCCGGGCGAGATCCCGGATCTCCGCCCAACCCGACGATGTCTGCGTCTGCGCCCGGCTCTAGCGATCCGATCGACGAGAGCCCAAGTCGACGACGCGGCTCGACCGTTGCGGCCGCGATGATGTCGCGCGCGCTCATCCCGGCAGCAGCCATCGCGCGAACCTCGCGACGATCGATGCCGGGTTGCGGACCGCTGTTTCCCAGGTCGGTTCCGTAGAGGATCGTCCCGCCCGCGGTGAAGAACCTACGCGTGGTCTCGATAGCGACTCGCCGCGACAAACCGTGGAAGATCGAGAGCGTGGGGACGACGGCCATACCGGCGGCAACCATCCGTTGGATCAAACGGTCCGGGATCGGCCGGCGCGTGAAGAGCGTGTGTGCGAGCTCGTCCACCCGCGCGTCGAGCGCGCGCTCCAGTTGGTCCACGCCGCGAGTGTGTGACGTGACGGCTTTCCCTGCACTATGTGCAGCTTCGACGATCGCATAAAGCTCGTCGTCGCCGAGGACGGGGCCCGCCGCGGTCTCGAGCGCGATCTTCACCTGAGGTGCCCCGCGGGAGACAACCTGGACGACGGCATCGCGCGCGCTCTCGACAGATGTAACGACGAGTCCGGTTCCTTCGGGCGCCCACCCGGCCCGCGTCGGGTAACCGCCCGGGCACGTGATGATCGGTCCGACGGCATGCACGGTTGGTCCGTCCCAAGTGCGCGCTCGAGATCGTTGAGCGATGTCGAACGCCTCGTCTAGTGGCCAACCAAGGTCCCGGACGGTCGTCACGCCGCGTTGGAGCACGTCTCGTGGTTGGTGAAAACCTATGTGGACGTGCGAGTCGACGAAGCCGGGAACGAGCATCACATCGCCGGCATCCAGGATGCGAGCGTCACGCGGGCTGCCGGGTGTTTCAGAGATCGACACGATCTTGTCGCCCGAGATCTCGACGCGAGCGGGCGCTATCGGCTCGAGTTGCTCTCCGATCAAAGCCGCGCGCGCGATAACGGTTATCTCGTTGGTCATTGCCCTTTCATATACAATGCAGGGGTAATCCATCCCGGCGCGCGATCAGCGCACCCCGAGTTGCGGGTTTTGTGAGAGGGCGCGCGCCGATTCCGACGAAAGAACTGTATGCAACAGATGAGTGAACCAAGCACATTCGAAGAGCTCGATGTCTCGCCAGAGGTCATCGCTCGTCTCTCCAAGAACGACATCTCCGCCCCATTCGCGATCCAAACTCGAGTGCTCCCGCCGGCGCTTGCCGGACAAGATGTATTCGGGCAAGCCGAAACGGGCTCGGGCAAGACGCTTGCCTTCGCCATACCGATAATCGAGCGGGCTCCGAAAGAGAAAGACGTGCGTCCGTGGGCGCTCGTCATGGTTCCCACGCGGGAGCTGGCAGCCCAGGTCGCGGATGAGATCCGCAAGATAAGCGGCGGGCTCAAGGTGATGTCTGCCTACGGTGGGACACCGGTCGCGAAGGACATCCAACGTCTGGAGAAGGGCATCGACGTTGTGGTCGCGACCCCCGGACGCCTCGCCGACCTCTATGAACGTGGCGCGCTCGTGCTCGATCGGGTGGCGATCCTGGTGCTGGATGAAGCGGACAGGATGCTCGATCTCGGTTTCGTCTACGACATGGACTGGTTGATCCGGCGATTGCCCGCACAGAGACAAACCATGCTGTTCTCGGCGACGCTTCCACCGGCCGTTCGTCAGCTGGCGCGCCGATACACGACGGATGCAACCCACGTCGAAGTCGTGTCCGCGGGGCCGATGGTGGAAAGCTCGGAGCATCGCTTCTTCGTCGTCCATGCCCTCGACAAATTCCAAGTGCTGTTGACCTTGCTCGGCAGGGAACCCAGAACGCTGGTGTTCGTCTCTACGAAGCGCTTTGCAGCCAAGCTCGAGAGCGAATTGCGCGCCTCGGGGATCGCCGCCGCCGGGTTACATGGAGATATGCGCCAGGGCGCACGAACGACCGCTTTGGCGCGCTTCACCAGCGGAAAGGCCACGGTCCTGGTCGCATCGGACGTCGCGGCGCGCGGTCTCGATGTCGAGGCGATCGGCCAGGTGATCAACTACGACCCACCGCAAGATCCCACGACCTATCTGCATAGGTCGGGTCGCACCGCGCGCGCCGGAGCTCCAGGACTGGTCGTAACGCTGTGCACGTCTAAAGAGCGAGGGCACGTGCAACAGATGTTGGCGCATCTGCACCTCGACGCGGCAGTGGAAGAAGTGTTCTCGACCTCCGAGATCCTGCGCGATCTAGCGAGCTGAGGAGATATGGAGCCACAGGAACTCATCTGGGAAGGCAAGATCGGACAGACGCCTTTGCGCGTCGGGGTTCCGCACGCGGGCCGCATCATCGCGGAGTGGGACACACCTGAGGGGCCGCGCTTCAAGGTCTCGGATTCCTTGGATCAGTTCCAAAGAAGCGTCTTGTTCCAGTTGCTGCTTGCGGCCGGAGAGACCGACGAGTCGGCGACCAAAGAAGTTCTCACTGCGGTACAGAAGGCTCAGAGTGAGCGCCCCACGAGGGCTCCCGATCCATCATCACAACGTCGTCGCAAGAACCCCAAAGTCAGACAACATCGTCGTTCCAGAAGGCCCCCACGGCGCCGATAAGGCTCATAATGGGCGCATGCCGGAGCGTCGCGATCCACGCGTCCTAGCCGTCCTCGCCGCGCTGGCGCGCGGAGTTCTGGGTGAGGGATACGCGTCCGAGGTCCCCGATCGGATGCTCCAGACCACCGATCACCTCGCGTCGCGTTCGCAACGGTCGCAGCTCTTAGGGGTCCTTCGTGCTGCCGCGTCGCGCCCGGGCGCGCTTGCACTGACCGGTCGCCCGACACCGGTGTCGTGGCTCGGCCGCGCGGAAGCTGAACGCGTCGTGCAGTCGTGGGCAAGCTCGCGGTTCGCGTTCCAACGACGGTTGGCGTCAACAGTGACCTCGCTGGCGTTGTCCTCGCTCTACGGCTACCCCGGGCCCGAATGGGATCGCATCGGGTATCCCGGCCCGCTGGGCCCGCCTCCCGATAAGCCCAACCCGCTCGAGCCACTGGCGATCGATCACGACGAGGTCATCAGTTGCGACGTCGTGTTGGTGGGCTCGGGCGCAGGCGGGGGGTGCGTCGCAGATCACCTTGCCGCTCAAGGCCTCGATGTCGTCGTGCTCGAGAAAGGGAACTACTACGGCCCGCGCGATTTCACGCACCTCGAGTCGGACGCGACACGCAACATGTACCTCTATGGGATGACCCTTGCTACGGCCGACCTTGGATGCCGCATCATCGCCGGATCGACGCTAGGTGGTGGAACGGTCGTGAACTACACGACCTCGTTCAAGACCCCTTCTCACGTCCTACGGCAGTGGGCCGAGGAGTCCGGCATCGACGCGTTCGTTTCGGGCGAGATCGAGGACTACTTGGATCAGATGGCCATCCGTGTGGACGTGAACACCGACTCGAGCGCGGCCGGCAAACGCGACGCGCTGATGGAAGAGGGCCTGAAGAAGCTGGGATGGCACGTCGACATGATGCCGCGCTCCGTGAAGGGTTGTACGCAGGACGAGCAATGCGGCTACTGCGGATTCGGGTGCCGGGTGGGCGCCAAGCGTTCCCGCACCCTGCTGCAGGCCGCCGCCGAAAACGGTGCTCGGCTGGTGGTTGGTGTCGACGTGAGGCGCATCAAGATCTCGGATGGGCGCGCCACCGGGGTGGAAGCCGTGACGACAAGCGGCCACCGCGTAACCGTGAACGCCCGAGCCGTCGTGGCTACCGCGGGCTCGATCGAAACGCCGGCGTTGCTGCTTCGCTCTGGGCTTAAAGGAAGGGT
>JAXDJM010000169.1:0-9614 GCA_034665605.1 Actinomycetota bacterium
CTGCTCAGCGACCAAGCCGTCGTTTCGTACGACGCCGCGCACCGACTGAGCATCTCCGGTGGCGAACCGCTCCGTCTCTCGGGAAAGGCGATTTCAACGGTGGGCGCCTTTGCCGACACCGGCGTGCCGAACATCGCGGACGTTCTCGTGTCGCGTCGCGTCGGTGCCAAAGCAGGTCTGAAGAAAACCAACGTCATCGAGGTCGGTGGCGCGCCCGGCGCGTCGGTCGACGCGGTGAGCCGCGCCATCCGTCGGATCCTTCCCGGTGCGCAATTGCATCGGCTGATCGCAGAACCTCCGACGGTCCTGCAGCCGAGCGATCCTCAAGCGTTTGGGGTTGCACAAGGATCGGTTATCGGAACCATGCACTACCTGATCGAGAAGAACGGGTTCATCAAGCCCGATCCGGCGTGGGTCCGCGCGTACATCGTGAACGCAACGGTCCCGTTGCTGGGTACGGTCACTTGCAACCGATTGATGATCCCGCAACTGGCGGCCGCGCTGGCCGAGATCGAGCGCGACGGGCTCGCCGGCGCGATCGATCCGAACGACTACGGAGGTTGTTACGTCCCGCGATTCATCGACCACAACCCGGCTCTTCCACTGTCGATGCACGCCTTCGGACTCGCCATCGACCTGAACGTCTCGCAGAACCCCCTTGGAACCGCAGGGCACATGGATCCGCGGGTTGTGGCGATCTTCGAGAAGTGGGGTTTCAAGTGGGGAGGCACGTTCTCCGGGCGCCCGGACCCGATGCACTTCGAAGTTGCCCGACTGGTCCAACCGTAGCAAGCACCAGGTGCACACACCAATGGGGCGAATCCCATAGTCGTGACCAAGTTTCGGGGACGCCATGCCATCGCGACGGCTCTCGTCGCGGCACTGCTCGGCGTCGTCGTGCCTCATGCATCCGCGTCGACGATGGCCGCAGCTACCGGGCCTCCGACAAACAATGCCATCGCGCCCGATCCAGATGTCTGCACGCGGCCCAATGCGTCGTGCGCGGACCCCGATCTGTCGTTGTCGACCGGTGTGGCATTCCACGTTTGGGCCTACCGCACGCATGCGGACATGGCTAAAGCCCTCGACCTCATGGCAAACGCAGGCATTCGGTGGGTACGGATCGACATGTCGTGGCGCGCCCTGTTTCCACAGCGCGACCAAGTTGACACCGGATTCGCCGACGACCTCGATTTCGCGCTAACGCACGCGACCGGTGACGGGATGCGGGTCCTTTCGGTGTTGCTCGACACGCCCCCATGGGCGGCTGCCGACGGCTCTTCGGGCGCGAGCCCGCCTAAGGATGCTTCGGACTTTGGAACATTTGCCGGGTGGGTCGCGGCGAATTTCGGCGATCGGATCGACGCTTACGAGATCTGGAACGAGCCCAACAGCACCGGCTTCTTCACGGGAACCGTCTCCGATTACGCAGCCCTGCTTCAAGCTGCGTACGGTCAGATCAAACAGTGGGATCTGCTCGGGAACACCGTCGTGGTCGGTGGGCTGACCTATAACGACGTCTCCTGGTTGACGAAGCTCTACGAATCGTCCGAGACGATCGACCTCTACTTCGATGTCGTCGGTGTCCACCCGTATCCATCGCCCGCGGACATCGCCCCCGAATGTCCTGCCACGACGATGTGGAGGATCTCCGCCATCGATTGGATGAGGCAGGTCATGTTGCGATACGACGATCCCACGACGCCGATCTGGATCACCGAATTGGGATGGTCGTCACATCCCAACCTCGCGTCCGCCCCGAACTGGCAGCTTGGGGTTACCGAGGAGCAACAAGCAGACTTTGCCGTTCGCGCGCTTAACTTCATCGCGGGCCATTTCCCGTACGTCAAGAAGACTTTCTGGTACGACGCGAGCGATTCGACGATCGATTACGCAGATGCCGCCTTGCGGTTGCACGAGAACAACTTCGGGCTACTCCATCGAGATCTCACACCCAAGCCCGCGTACCTCGCCGTCAAGAACTACCTGGCGGACGGCACGGTCCCCGCGCAGACGGGCGGTCACTGCTCCTAGCCCGGCGCGAGTTGGAAGAGTGCTTTCTTGATCGAATCCTTGTCCATCGATGTGGACAGCAACGCGACGATCGGTGTGTCCAACCCCGCCTCTCGAAACGCTTCGATCCGTTCTTTGCAGTGCTCGACCGGGCCGCTTATGGCAAGCGCATCGACGAGGCGGTCCGACATGGCACCGATCGCGGCTTTCCGATCTCCGGATGCCCACGCCTGTTTGACGGCTTCGGCTTCCGCTTCGAACCCTTGCTCCGCGATGAAGCGGTTGTAGCCGGGCACGGCGAGGTATGGGCCGAACAGCCACCTGCATGCGTCGCGAACCGCGTCCGGATCCTGGTCGACGAAGCAGAAGATCCTTTCGATCAGCTCGAGATCGGGAGCTGCAGATCGCGTGATGCGCACGCCTTGTTCGGTTGCAAGGAACAGGGCGATCCCGTCGGTTTCCTCGGTCGCCAGCCGACGCATCTGTGGACCGAGGGCTGCGATGAATATGGGTACCCGCGTGGCCGGCGCGGCTTCCAATCTGAAGCCCCGCGAGCGAGCGGTCTGTCCTTCGAAAGACACTTTCTCGCCGTCGAGCGCCGAGCGAACGATCTGCAGCGTCTCGCGCATGCGCGTCACCGGGCGTTCGAACGACGATCCCATCCATTGCTCGACGATGACGGGAGACGACGCTCCGAGCCCCAGGCAGAACCGCCCGTCGCTTGCGGCTTGTGCGGTCGCGGCCCCCATCGCGATCAGCGCCGGGGGCCGCGTATAGATGGGCACGATCGCGCAGCCGATGCGCAACGATTCGGTGGCGACCCCGACTGCAGTTGCTGCGGCGAAACCGTCGGCGCCGTTGACCTCGGCCGACCACGCGTCGGTGTAGCCGCGGTTTTCCGCCTCGCGAGCAAGCGCGCAGCTCTCGCGGATAGTGAAGGGGGTTATCGGTATCGTGAAGCCCAGACGTGACGGCATGTCATCGGGACCTTAGTAGGCTCGCCGCCGCATGTCAGTCGTCTCCGACCCCTCCAGTTCAGATCGAAGGCTCCGGTGGCTAGCAGCCACCGCGTGGAGCGTCATCGCAGTTGCCCTCGTGCTCATCTTCTTCGTCGCGCGCGAGGCGAACGAGGCTGCCGGCGGCCAGCTCCAACGCATCTTTTACGTGCACGTGCCCTCCGCCCTGGTCGGTTACCTCGGGTTCTCGATCGCGTTCATCTCTTCGATCGCCTATCTGAAGACGAGCGAGCGGAGATGGGACCTACTTGCCCACTCTTCGGTCGAGATCGGTGTCGTGTTCCTGGCGCTGGTCCTGATCACAGGCCCGATCTGGGGCCGGCCGGTGTGGGGGACGTGGTGGCAATGGGATGCGCGGCTGACATCCACGCTGGTCTTGTGGCTCACCTACGTCGGATACCTATTCTTGCGCTCGCTCACTCCCGACAGAGCTCGTGCCGGCAGGCTGGCGGCCGTCGTTGCGATCGTTGGGTTCCTCGACGTGCCGCTCGTGCACTTCTCGGTGTACTGGTGGAGGACGCTTCACCCACAAGGGCCGACCCCATTCAACCCCGAACAGGCTTCTGGTCTTGGTCCGCAAGAACTTTCTGCGTTCTTCGTGGCGCTGGCAGGATTCGTGATGTTGTTCGCGTGGCTCCTGGCGGTCCGCGTCCGCCTGGGACGGGCGGGTGACGAGCTCGATGCAGCAACCATCGAACACGAGAGATCGACCCGGGCCGCACCCGCCGCACCCGCCGCGCTCACTCCCGCAGGCAGCACCACCGAGTGAGCGATCTGGCGTGGTTGTTCGTGGCGTTCGCCGCCGTCTGGGTCGCGATAGGCGGCTACCTGTTGACGATCGGGCGCAGGCAGGCCCGGATCGAACGCGAGCTAAAAGCTCTCCACGACGACCACAAACCGACAAGCGAAAATCACTAAAGCGCAAAGGGCGGCCGCCCGGGGAGCGTCTAGGTAATATGACGCCGCAATGAGGCCCAGTGAGCGCTTCTATAAGTTCACCGACCGGCCGATGACGTGGACGCGCGCGATCCTCACCGGTTTCTTTTTGTGGGTACTCATCATCCTTATTCTGGGCCAGCTGCCTTCGTGGATCATCTACAAAGCCGACCAGGACGTCTCGCAGTTGATCAGCGCGTCGAAGCACCTGCCCTTCGTGAACTCGGCCGGCCTCAACTCGCGGCAGATCCAGATGGCCCGCGACATCGTGGCCAACTCGGTTCAGATGGGCGCCCTGACCGTGATGCTCATAGTTGCCTATCGGTGGCAAGAGATGAAGCGGAAACGAACCGGCTCAAAGGGCGTGCAAGACGTCGTCAAGGGCTACCTCCCGGGGAAATAGAAGATGCCTGAGATCCCCGAGCCGAAGCCGATGGAGATCATCGAGAAACCGATCTTCAGAACCGATTACGAGATGGGTCTCGTCGACTCCGACTGGCTGAAGACGGCCGTCAAGCCGAAGCGATTCATAGATTTCATCCCCGAGCAATGCATCTTGTGCGAGGGCTGTGTAGACATCTGCCCGTGGTACTGCATCTTCATGGTTTCGCCGGATGCCGTCGCCGATTCGGGGAACGTCGAGCTCGCCCGCACGATGGGAACTCAGGACATCCTTTTCCTGATCGACGACAACGCGTGCACGCGCTGCAACCTGTGTGTCGAGCGCTGCCCCACGGGGGCGCTCGTCCAAAGCGAGGTTAGTGGCGGGAAGAAGCGGGGGGCTCGGGCACTCGGCACGGTTCCGCAAGAACAGAAGGCTTCGTGATGATCGGACGACGCAAGGCGGTTTGCTAGTGGCTCGAGTACAGGGGTGGAATCCCAGGGAGAAGCTCAGCGAGCGCTTCGACCAACTACAGAACAGTCAGTTGTGGCGATCCATCTTCCGGCCCGGCTCGATCTTCCGCCGCGGATACGCGGACTCACCGCGCAACCGCGCCTACGTCGTCATGAACTCGTTGCTCTATCACCTGCACCCGGTGAAGGTGAAGAGACACGGGATCAAGCTCTCCTACACGCTGTGTCTCGGCGGGCTTTCATTCTTCCTTTTCATCCTTTTGACGATCACCGGCATCTACCTGATGTTCTTCTACCGGCCGTCGGTCGACTTCGTTTATGCCGACATGCAGCGCATCCACACTCAGGTGAGCTTCGGCGTGCTGGTAAGGAACCTGCACCGGTGGGGCGCTCACCTGATGGTGATCACCGTGTTCCTTCACATGGCACGCGTCTTCTATACGGGCGCGTACAAACCGCCGCGCGAGTTCAACTGGATCGTCGGCGTGATCCTGTTGCTCCTCACCCTGCTCCTGGCGTTCACCGGCTACCTTCTCCCGTGGGACCAGCTGGCAGTGTGGGCCGTCACCGTGGGAACCGAAATGATGAAGAACTCCCCGGTGATAGGTAACCAAGTTCAATTTGCGTTGTTAGGAGGGCCCGTCATCGGGCCTGAAACGCTCTTGAGGTGGTACACGTTGCACGTGTTGATGCTGCCCTTTGTGATCGTGATCTTCATCTCGATCCACTTCTGGCGTGTCCGCAAAGACGGCGGCATCTCGGGACCCATGTAGTGGAGAGCTGATGCCGACACCAGACGAGGTCTTCGACCAGGTACTGGCCGAGGAGACGGCAAAAGGGTCTTCTCCGGCAGTGGCCCAAGCGCGTGCGAAGGCCGCGCGCGTTCGGGCACAACGCGGTTCCAAGACTCCGAACACACCGGATTCTTCGACGGCTCCCCGCGCTGCAGCAGCGGCACCGACTGCCGCAGCCGACAAGCCCGCGGCGGAGGCCGAAAAACCTGCAGCGAGTGCCGCGAAACCTGCCGCTGCGGCCGCGACTGCAGCGCCCCCGGCCGCACCTGCCCCGGCCAAGAAGGCCGTCGGCAATGGGACGGCTGCCGTACCCGAACGCGTTCAGAGGCTCTTGGCCGTCGTCAAGCCGGAAGCGATCCAGAAGGTCGAGCGTCAACCGATGGACAGGGTCAACGTATGGCCCCACTTGATGGTTGCCGAGTTTGCCGCACTCCTGGTCGTGCTCGTCTTATTGACGATCTTCTCGGCGACCGTCGACGCGCCGCTGCGCGAGCTCGCCAACTTCAACCAGACGCCAAACCCCTCTAAGGCTCCGTGGTATTTCCTCGGCCTGCAGGAGCTCCTTCGTTACTTCCACCCTCAGGTCGCCGGCGTCACGATCCCAACCGTCATCATCATCGGGCTGATGGCTGCTCCGTTCATCGACCGCAACCCGTCGACGCGACCGGACGATCGCAAGCTCGCCATCGTGCTGTTCAGTTTCTTCATCCTGAGCTTCTCGATCCTCGTGACCTTGGGGATGTTCTTCAGGGGGCCGGGATTCAACTTCGTGTTCCCCTGGAAGGGCGGGATCTTCTTTGAGTTGTGACCTAAGCGGGGCGTCATCACTACAGCCGCGCCCTGAATACACTGGGACACAGGGGGGACGAGCCTCGTACCCAGGAGGTGACGTCCAATGAGTGCCGGCACCATCGCTCTTATCGTCGTTGCTCTGAGCATCGCCGCGTGGGGCCTGTTCATGGCAAACGTGACGATCCGTCGCCAGCGCAAGGCTCTCAACGCGTCGGCCGAAGCGACCCGCGAACATCCTGCCGCCGCGGGCACGGTGGGCGCCGACGCAGACGCCGCATCTACGCCATCGGCCGAAGCTCCCAAGCCGGCGCCCGAAGTAACGGTGCAAAAGGTTCCTGCAGCTCAGCGCAAGCCGCTGACGCCGGGCCAGCTTGCGGTCTCGCGTCGCCAATTCCTGAACCGCGCATGGACCGCTTCGTTCGCCGGGTTCCTCGGGTTCTTCGGGATGGCCACGCTGTCGTTCCTGTGGCCCAAGTTGACGGGCGGGTTCGGAACCAAGATCAAGGCGGGCAACTACAACGATCTCGTCAAGAAAGTGGGGCCGGACGGCAACTACGTCCCGCAGTACTTCTCCGAAGGCCGCTTCTACATCGTCTACTACGACGGCACGGGAGATGCGGCCGTCTATCTGGCCACGAACGCGAAGAAATACAAGATGCAAGCGCTCTACAGGAAGTGCGTCCACCTCGGGTGCTCCCCGCCGTGGTGCAGCACCTCGTCGTTGTTCGAGTGTCCCTGCCACGGCTCGAAATACCGGCTGACCGGCGAGTACTTCGCCGGGCCGGCCCCAAGAGGCCTCGATCGATTCCCGATCACGATCGAGGGCGGCAACGTCGTCGTCGACACCGGCAACCTCCAGACCGGCCCGCCGCGCGGCACCGATACCTGGTCGAAGTTCTCCGAACCGATCGGCTCTTTTTGCATCCCGCTGGTGTGACCAAAGGATCAAGTACTAGGTGAACAAGAACGAGCTCATCACGATCATCGTCGCCGTGCTTATCCCCGCGGCGGCGTTGTGGTCGATCTTCGTCATCCGCACGGGCAGACCGGGCCGCGCGCCACGACCGTCGCTGGGGATACCCCAAGCTCTTCGCCCGGGCCAGCCCGACGAGGTGCTCGAGGGGCCGCGCCTCGAACGGATCCAGGTGTGGGGACTGATCGCGACGCTCGTTCTTGCCATATTCATCCCGATCTACTGGCTCGAGGATCCCGCGACGCAAACCGCTTTCGCAAGCAAGTTCGCGGCCGCGTCGGTCGAGCGCGGGTCGGTCATCTTCCAGCCGCCGGGCATCCTTCCGGCGAATGCCGATCCATTGCAGTTCAAGAGCATCGAGAAAAGCATCTCGTTGGGTATGGGGTGCTCGAACTGTCACGGTGACAAAGGGGTCGGCGGGGTCAACCAGTTCAAGGATCCCGTTACGGGGAAGGACGTGATCTATCACGTCCCACCTCTAAACAATGTGTTCACACGCTGGGATGACGAGGTCGTGCAGTTCACGATCGAGCGGGGGCGGCCCGGAACCGACATGCCCACATGGGGCGTCCAGTTCGGAGGTCCCATGACGGCGCAGATGGTCGCGGACGTCATGGCCTACCTGCACTCACTGCCGGGCAATCAAGCGCCGCCTGCGATGGCGGCAAACGCGACAGGGGCACAGATCTTCGCGGCGCGGTGCGCGGTATGTCATGGACCGAAGGGGCAAGGTAAAGAGGACACGGCCCAAGTTCCTTTGCCCAACAGCACGGCAACGCCACCCGACACGGGACCCGTTTGGTACCAAGGCGCTGCGCTTTGGAAGGGCGACGTACGCCACCTGTCGGCCGAACAGCACTACTTCACGATCGTCAACGGTCGCCGTTTCGCGTTCATGCCTGCGTTCGGAAAGGCGCCCGCCCAAGGCATCCCGGCCCCGCTCTATCCGCTCACCAATGACCAGATCAAGGCCGTCATGAAGTACGAGAGAAACGATCTGTAATGGGCGAAACGACGATCATCTTCATCGAAGGAATCGCCGCTACAGCGTGCGCGATCATAGTTTTCTGCGGGAGCATCTGGCTGTTGCTGACGCTCGTCACCGGTGCCCGGCTCGCATATTTCATCGTTGCATCCGTGACCTTCGGGGTGCTCGTGATCTTGGGCGTCGTGTGGTCGCTGAACCCACTAGGCCCCGTAGGCGCGCTTCCCAAGTGGAATCCCGTCCAATACGCGGACACGGTCGACAAGATCAATTTCGGCCCGGCGTCGAGCTATCCAGACAGCCCGTGGCAACCGATCAACAAGAACGACGTCAAGGAGGCTCAAAAAGGATCTCTTCTCGAAAGTGGAGGGTCGGCCGGTTTCGGTGATGCGATCAACAAGGGTCAGGTCACGGTCTTCACCACCACGTCGCAAGGCTTGATCAACTCGGACCTCGACCGGTTCTTGGATCAAGGGAGCACGACCTACGGGATGGTGACCTTCAAAGCCGTCACCGGAAAAGGGACCTCAGTGGCCCTTCTCAAGTACGACCCCGGTAATGCCCTGGGCCCGCCACGGCAACTCACGGGTTTGTTCGTGGGACTGTTCGTGCTGCATCTGTTCGGGCTCAGCAGGGCCGAGAGAAAGGCTCGACGCGCGGCAACGGCTCCTGAAGGAGCAACGACATGACGCGCCTACGGATGCTGGCCGCAACACTCATGTTGCTTGCGTTCGCAGCGTGCGGGAAACCGGGCGTCGATGCCGGCGGCGAGACCAATGCGTCCAACGGAGGCGTTGCGTTCATGGTGTTGACGGGCTTCCTAGTCGTCGGCGCCATCATCATGTGGTTCATCCTGGGTCGCGAGGAGTAGCAGCAACACCGACCGTCCCACCGGCGCGCTCAAGGCTCGTACCATCTCCGGATGTCCGACGAATCGAGCTCTGCCGCCGATCCTCGACCGTTCATGGATGCCAACCGGCAACTGTGGGACGAGTGGACCGATATCCATGAGTCCAGCGATTTCTACGACTTACAGAGCTTCATCCGCGGCGACGAGAACCCCGACGAACGACGCGGCCCCCCCGGTGTCAGGCTCAGGGACTACGAGATCGAGGAGGTCGGCGACGTCGCAAACAAAGATCTGTTGCACCTCCAATGTCACTTCGGGATCGACACCTTGTCGTGGGCGCGCCTCGGGGCGCGGGTCACGGGGGTCGATTTCTCGGCGAAAGCGGTGGCACTAGCTCGCA
>JAXDJM010000170.1:0-17570 GCA_034665605.1 Actinomycetota bacterium
CCGCCCACATGGTCGACGTCGGCGCGAAGGCCGAAACGCATCGCGTGGCCATCGCGAGCGGAGAAATCCGCATGCTGCCGGCGACGCTGCGCACGGTGCTCGCCGGAAAGGCCGGCAAGGGCGACGTGCTCGGCATTGCCCGCGTCGCGGCGATCATGGCTGCAAAACGAACGTCGGAGCTGATACCGCTTTGTCACCCGATCGCCATCGGGGCTATAGACGTCGATCTGTCGCCGATCGACGAAGGCATCTCCATATCTGCCACGGTGCGAACCAACGACAGGACCGGTGTCGAGATGGAGGCATTGACGGCCGTTGCAGTCGGCGCCTTGACGATCTACGACATGATCAAGGGCACCGAGCGCGGAGCTCGTATCGAGGCGATCATGCTTGACTCGAAAAGCGGGGGAAAGAGCGGCGACTGGACCGCCCCGACCGATGGTCGGTCTAGCTAACTCGAGATGTCAGAAGGGGCGGTCGGGTTCTGCGCTTCTTTGGGTCGCTTGAGGTAGCCGACCGTTCCCGTTGCCTGACTCTCGATGACTTGAACTAGCTCCCACCCCTCTTCGCCCCACTGGTTCAGGATCTCTTGTAAGGCGTGCGAGATGAGTGGAACCGTTGCGTACTCCCATTTCTGCACCGGAGGTTTGCCTTTCTCGTGAGGTGTCGCGCCGTAACCTAACCTGCTCTATATCCATGACTGTTTCGATAACTCTTCCTCGAGGAGACGGCGCCGTCTCGTTCGACGCCATCGTTGCAAGCTCGCTGCGCGAGCGAACGCGCGGTCTCTTGGGTCGTCCTCCTCTGCGCGACGGGCAAGCGCTGATCCTTCCCCGAACCCATCAGATCCACACCGTCGGGATGCGATACGCGATCGACGTCGTCTTCTGCGACGAGCGTTGGGTTGTAGTGAGAGTCTGCCGAAGCATGGCTCCGATGCGCGTCACGCGGTGGGTAGTGCGTGCTCGATGGGCGATCGAATTCCCAGCGGGAACCGTGGGGTCGCTCCAGGTCGGAGATCGTCTCGTCGTGTCGGGCTTGTAGAGACGGTTCGGGCTACAGCTCCTCGGCTCTCTCCAGCGCGGTTTCGGGATGAGCGAGCGACCGGTAGGCCTTCTCGTAGTAGATGAGCGGGGTGCCGGAACGCGAATCGCACCGCCTGACCTCGCCGATAACGATGTCGTGATCTCCGCCGTCGATGATCCTCGAGACCGAGCATTCGATCCACGCGATCGCGCCGTCCAATAACGGGATGCCCTCAGGGTTCAAGCGGTAGGTGAGCTCGTCGAAGGGCTTGTGTCCAGAGCGCGCGAACGCGCGCGACAGGGTCTCTTGATCCGCGCCCAGGATGTTGACCGCGAATGCCTTCCGCTGGATGACCAGCTCTCGCGTTTGCGACGCCTTGTCCAGGACAACGAGGATCAGCGGCGGATCGAGCGAAACCGACGCGAACGACGACGCGGTCATGCCATGAAGAGCGTCCTCGGTCGCCACCGTGACGATCGTGACGCCGCTAGCGAACCTGCTCAGCGTCTGCCTGAAGTCCTCGGGAGTCACTCCCATATGTTCGAACGAGCCCGTTAGCTCGGGATCTCGTCCAAGCCCGTGTCGAATGTCTCGAACGGAAGGAACATCCAGAAGCCGGGCGCGTCACCGAGGCGTTCGGTGATGAATCTGAGCGATTCGACTCGGGGCCCCGAAGCCGCGCCTTCGGCACGTAGCGCACCGCGCCGGGTCAATTCGTCGACGAGGTCTTGCGTTGGGTGCCCGTCGATCTCCATCAGACGAGGTCTTGCGTTGGGTGCCCGTCGATCTTCATTAAATTAAGTCTAACTGTCGTGTTGCCGGCCAGATCTCCGCGGGTAGCTGTCGCGCGCGGCGCTGAACACCGCGGTCGATGCACTTACGAGGAAACCGATCGACGCGAACACGATGAGCGCGATCATCACGCGTTCGCTGTTGCCCGGCCATCTCACCGTGATGAGAGCGATCATCGCCACGATCCCAACGAGCGCGCAGATGGCCATCGCCGAGATCGACATCCCATGCAAGCTGCTTTGGGGGCCGGATAACGGAGGTGGCGGAGGAAGTTCTGTGCCCAGGTCGACGACGGCTCCGTCGGTTGTCGCGTTCTGGGCAGCCTCTGTGGGATCTTTCGGAGCGTTCACGAGGCCTGGCTTCCAAGCCACTCGATCAGCGTTCGGGTAACGAAGCCAGTCCCTCCGCGCGATATCTCCTCGCGATCTGCATCGGCGCGTGCCGCACCTGCTATGTCGAGGTGGGCCCACGGGATGCCGTCGCCGACGAAGGTCTTCAAGAACATCGCGGCGATGATCGCGCCGCCCCACCGTGACCCGGAATTCTTGTGGTCCGCTACCTCGGAATCGAGCTCGGACAAGTAGTCCTCATAAAGAGGCATCCGCCACAGGCGCTCCCCGGCACTCTCCCCGGCGTCGATAAGACCGTCGGCGAGCCCGTCGTCGGTCGCGAAAACTCCGGCCGCCTTCTTTCCGAGGGCTACTTGGATCGACCCGGTCAGGGTTGCCGCGTCGACGATCGCGTCTGGACGCGACTCGCTCGCATGCGCCAATACATCGGCGAGGATCAACCGTCCCTCAGAATCGGTGTTGACCACCTCGGTCGTCTGGCCGCTGTAATGCTTGATCACGTCGCCGGGCTTTATCGCGCGGCTCCCCGGCATGTTCTCGGTCGCCGGCGTCAGGCCCACGACGTCCACGTCCAGATCGAGCTCTGCTGCTGCGATAACCGCGGCGATAACGGCTGCCGCGCCACCCATGTCGGTCTTCATCGTCTCCATGCTCTTAGGGTCCTTGAGAGATAGACCGCCGGAATCGAACGTGACGCCTTTACCGACGAGGACGATCTTTCTTTTCGCTCCTTCACGAGCGTGATGAAGGCGGATCAGGCGTGGAGGCTCCGCCGAGCCGCGCGACACACCGAGAATCCCGCCGAACCCCTGGTCGGCAAGTTGCGTCTCGTCGAGAGCGCTGAAGGCGACCCCGGCGGCCTGCGCACGTTCGGCCGTTCTCTCTGCGAGAACGCGCGGCGAAAGTTCGCTGGGCGGCTCGTTGATCAGGTCCCGGGCGAACGCGGTGGCGTCCGCACGGATCGAGGCCCTTTTGGCTTCTGCGGCGTCGGACCCGAGCAGGACGACCTTCCGCGTCTTGTGCTTCCGACCGGCCTTCTTGTAGGTCGCGAACTCGTAGGCCCCCAAGAAGAATCCTTCGGCGGCAGCGGCGGGGCCTCCCGGCACGCCGGTCCCCAAGGCAGACGCCACTTCCACGGAATCGCCGAGGCGCCTGATCGCGGCCCCCGCCCCCCTGCGGATCAGCGACGTGTCGACCGAAGACCGGGGGCCGAGGCCCACGATGGCCACCGCGCGGGCGGGCGATCGGCCGAACGTCGGCACCACGATCACCTCGCCGGGCTTGGCGCGAAAACCGAGGTTCGCAAGGTGTTTCGCAATCTCTCCGTTGGAAGAGGAGTCGATGGCTCGTCCCGCGTCGTCGAGCGACGACGTACCGTTTTCGGAGAACGCGCCGACGACCAGCGCGTCGCAATCGATCGATGTGGCGTCCTCGTTGGAGGACGAGATCTCGGGGATCACCGCGGCTCCTTTTTCCGATCGCGCTGGAGCCTATATGTGAGTTTTTCGCGGTCCGGCAAATCCTTGTTGGTGCAACAGTCGTGCAGTACCGTGAAGCGCGGGTAGCCGACTAGAGCTTGGGGAAGAGCTCTTGACGTATTTGTTTCTAGGAGTCCTCGTCCTGGCATGGGTTGCGGTCTTCCTGCCGGCGTGGATGCGGGCACGGCAACAAGCTCCCTTCACAGCCACAGAACGTTTCAAGCGACGAATGGATCTGATCGCGCCGCGACCGCGTGGGGGCCGCTGGATCGTCATGCCGGAGCGTTACGACCGACTGGCGCGTGCCTCGTTCAGGCGGGGTCAACGGCGCCGGACGCGCATCCTGTTGTTCTTGGTGTCTGCAGTGGTGACCTCGATGATCGTAGCGATCGTGGCCGGTGCGGGCTGGTGGGACACGCAGATCGCGCTCGACTTCTCTCTTGCGATCTACGCGGCTTTGCTTATAGAAGCCAAGCGCCGGCGCGAAGAACGATTCGCTAAGGTCCGGACGATCACGCGTCCGACGCGACATTCCACGCGCGACGCGGTCGTACTCGAGCACGCGAACGTAAATCACTCTTAGCCAGCTCTCACCTTCTTAGCTATAGAGTCGTTTCGCTATGGAGCTATCCGAAGTCGGCGATTCGCTACGTGCATTCCTTGATGCGAAAACGCAAGCGCGCGAAGAGGGCCTCGCGTCGAGCCGTAGCGCGATCCGTTCGTGCGGGAACGCGATACGCGCGATGCACCGTTACGAGATGGACGCTGCCGCGGACCTCCTAAAGGATGCGCAGAGCCATCTCGATTCGGCGCACGAAGCGCTCGCCGGGCACGACGACATGCGGCACGCAGGTTTCGTCCACGACGCCGAGAAAGAAGTGGCCGAAGCCCGGATCACGTTCGCGCTCGTCACCGACGCGGCCCTCCCCGGCCCCGACGAGCTCGGACTTTCGCCATCTGCGTACCTCAAAGGGATGGCCGAATCGATCGGGGAGCTCCGACGTCACATCCTGGATCTGATGCGACACGGGCATCTCGACCGCTGTGAGCGGCTGCTGGGCGCCATGGACGACATGTACTACCTGTTGGTTTCCATGGATTATCCCGACGGGATCACGTACGGGCTGCGACGGCTGACCGACGTGGCTCGGTCGATCATCGAGCGCACGCGCGGCGACTTCACGACGGCAGCCATCCAAAGCGGGCTGCGCGACGCCCTGACAGAGCACGGTTCCAAGCTCCAGAGCTGAAGGACCCTTCGACCCGCCGGTAACATGACCCGCATCCGGGCCAGTAGCTCAGCTGGTAGAGCGCACCCCTCGCACGGGTGAGGTCAGGGGTTCGACTCCCCTCTGGTCCACAAAAAGCCCAGGTCAACGTGCATGTTTTTCGAAGGCCAACTCGGGGTGCTGGTTGACCCAACAAAAAACCCAACATTGGAGGCGGTAACTAGCAGATTCCGAGGCACGTCCTGCGCTCGGAGTCGCACGTTCCCGCACTCGCTACAGCTCTGGCGATTGACTGACTTCACCCGAGTGTGGGGTGCGCTCAACACTCAAGTCGATTTCCGGTTGTGCGGGAACGATCGTGACGCTTGCCGAGCCGGTGCTATTGAGAACTGACGACAACGCTGGCTGCGCGTGGGACAGGTGGCAGGGTGCAGCGGCCCCTGGCTTCGACCAAGAAGGTTTGCGAGTGATGAAGAATTGGTCCTTAGTGGCTTAGCGCTTTCAGGAAATGAGCGCGAAGCTCCTCGATCGAATCGGGAAGGCGGCATGGTCCATACCTGATCTGACTGCCGTTATTGAGCTCGACCACTACGTTGCCTCCAGAGTCGCACCTGAACCCTTGCCACAGGTCGCGCGGAAGAGGTGACGGAATAGCTTCTTCGATCGATGAAAGGGGACGTTCACCGTGGCGAGGTTTGACAACGAACCGAGGCGAGCTTGGGCCTTCCGGAATGGGTTCGAGCCAAACGGCCACGACGTCTTGTCGACCGAAGGGCAACGGCTGGCTCTGTTTGAGCATGTACACGCCTATTCCTCCCGCCACCATGACCACAGAGATGGTTAGAACGATGTGCCGCCTCATGGTCACGGATACAGAATCGTGGCAGATTTCAGGATCGTCATCGTGAATCCCGCATCTGTGGATGCTCCATTGCTATCGAAGATTCGAACCTCTTGGACAAGCCCCTGTTGGGGATCACATTCTGGTCTCGTCGTGTAGGAGATTGTTAACGCGCGCGGGTCATTAACGGTTGCCACTGCAGGAATGGTGAAACCAGGTTGGGGATTCCCATATTGACAAGCAGCAGAGCCAAAGAACGAGACCTCGTAGACGCCGACTGCTACGTGCCTAGCTTTGACTGCGTTCGCTTGACACGTGTCGATCGAAGGCTTCCCGGTGTCCTTATTGATCGGTCCCCCGTAGCCATGCACGAAGCCATATCCCTCGACTTCGGCCCAATCCGACGCGACGTCCGCGGGCACCTGTGCAAACCCCGATATCGCGGCTCCTCCGCACTCTTGGGCATATCTGCTGGCGGATTCGCCTCCTAGCTGTGCGGCGTCTGGCGCTACGCGGATGATGTCGTTAGGCAGATATCCCTTCTTGTTGGCCGCGACGAGCTTGTTGGCGCGACTGCTGCAATCTGGGGACGACAGCGGAGTCTGCTGGCGCCCACATTTCTGTGACGTCACGGCCTTTATCCCGTCGACGTGGCCGGCGTTTCGCGCGAAGTCCGCAACCGAACGCGCGATAGCCGGGCCTCCGAGGGTCAGAGCTGCAACAGCCACTGTCAGTGCCGTGATGCCTAGAACGCGGCGATTCATGAATCCTCCTCTGCTGTCGCTCCTGGTCTCTTGGTTGTACAACGTCCGCGATTGACCAGACGTTGCCGATCGACGACGTCCTAACGATCCTCGTCGATGGGTCGATGCGTCAGCGCCAGCACCGGACGCGTCAGCGAGGTGCAAGCGTTAGTCGAGTCGCCCACCTCGCCCCACTTTTTTTGAACAGAGGGCGAGCGACTTTCTGAGAATCTCGTCGTTTAATCAAGAGATGGCGAGCTCTCCTTCAGGTCGTAGGCGCTTGGTAGCGGGGCGCGCCGCGGCATGCGGACTCTTGATCGCTTTGCTCCTGCCGGCCAGTCATGCGCTGGCAACGTGTGGGTGGACACCTGCTCCTGCGGGGAAAGATGACGTCAAAGCGCTCGCGTCGCTTTCCTCATCTGACGTCTGGGCAGTTGGCTATCAGACTCAGCATTGGGACGGTTCGAACTGGAATCTAGTAGCCAATCCGCAACCCAACCCTCACGACTCCGTGCTGCTCGCGGTCGACGCAGTATCCGATTCCGATATTTGGGCGGCTGGCTACCAGGGCCGCATCTGGAGAAGGCCGCACTCCATGATCCAGCATTGGAACGGTTCAAGCTGGTCGATCGTCGATGACACCCATCCGTCGGTCGATGGAGATGTCCTCAACGGCATCGCCGCACTGAGCGCGAACGACATCTGGGCGGTCGGATTCTCTAAACAAGGAGACGACGCGCAGAACACCTTGGTGGAGCACTGGGACGGGACAAGCTGGACGGTGGTCCCGAGTCCGAACACGGATCGATTGACGAATTCACTCGAAGATGTCCTCGCGCTCGGACCGGATGATGTTTGGGCTGTCGGATCCACGACTGGAGGGCATCACAAGCAAAGGACGCTCGCGATGCACTGGGACGGCATCCACTGGTCGATTGTGCACACACCAAACCCGGGTGATGTTTGGGACTACATCACGGCGATTGATGGCTCCAGTGCAAACGACATTTGGGCGGTCGGCGACAAGGGATACAGAACACATGCCGGCTACGCCGCTATCCCCAAGACGCTGACGCTCCATTGGGATGGCGCCACCTGGTCGGTCATCGACAGCCCGCACGTCCCAGGCAAGATCGGCGATTACCTTAATGACGTGGACTCCATCGCGACAAACGATGTGTGGGCTGTGGGCACCGACAAAGCCGGAAGTTCGACCCTCGCTATCCATTGGGACGGCTCCGCATGGTTAACCGTGCCCACCCAAGATCCCGGCAACTCCGGCAACTGGCTCGAAGCAGTGAGCGCAACTTCCAGCCAAGACGTTTGGGTGGCGGGACAACGCTTCGACACCGATCAGGACTATCAAGGTATGGATCCGCCGTCCACGTCGGCGACGTTGACGGAGCACTGGGGCTGTTAGCGGGCTGAGGAAAACGTGAATCCAATCGAGTTGTGGCCGGGTCCGTGTAGCCATTGAAGAAGCTCTCACGTCCAAGGGAAGTGGTCTCGACCAAGTCGTCTGACACCCAACAGAAACCCAACGTCCCCAACGGATATGGGCGGTAATGGATGTGAGTAGTCGTGACCAAAAAACGTTCTGCGACCTGCATAGATGGGGCTAGAAGGGGATGGGCGTAAGTCCCCGTAAATGGGCTTAGCACCGCTCGCACGGGTGAGGTCAGGAGTTCGACTCTCCTCTGGTCCACCGGAAGAAAGCCTTAGAGGTAGGCAAGTCCACCGCAGATGGTTCGGGTTCGTCCCTCTGACCCAGATCTACTGGGAGTGACTCGTCCCCTGCAGCTGATTGGAACTCCAGGGTGGTCATCGCGACGTCTCGACAGCGGACTCCGGTCGCAGAACCCGAAGGGGCTCTCGTCTAGCAGTTACCACGATGACTAGTCCGCGGTGATGCACGCGCCTCCTGGTCAAGAGGGTGGTGACTAGCCCACAACCACCCCGGGGCTTCCTACAGGAACCGCGGCGTCGAGTCGATGCTCAAGCATCAGGACATAAGCGTGCCCACGATTGCATGCCAGCTGTCGAATCCTTCGACAAAGCATCGCCTGATGAGGAATAGGGGAACACATGACTGTCTTGGCTCCCAAGAAAGTCTCACCGGAAGGTACGACCAAGCCATCTCTAGACGACCTCGACGCCAAGGCGTTCCTAAGTGTTCTGGCTCGAGTCAAGGAAGGTGACTTCACTGCCCGTATGCCGCTGGACTGGACAGGTGCGGTTGGAAAGATCGCCGACAGCCTGAACGAGGTCATCGTGACCAATCAGGTCCTCGAGGCGGAGTTGGCTCGCGTGAGTCACGTCGTCGGGCAGCAGGGAAAACTGTCACAAAGGGTAGAGCTCCGAGGCGCCTGGCATAGCTGGAGCGCGACCGCCGGGTCGATAAACAGCTTGATCGATGCTTTGGTTCGCCCGACCAGCGAGATGCAGCGCGTCATTGGCGCGGTCGCCGACGGTGATCTCAGCAAGAAGATCACTGCCGATGTGCGAGGCGAGATGCTGGAGCTGAAGAACACGATCAATGCGATGGTCGATCAACTCAATGGGTTCATCTCTGAGGTGACGCGAGTCGCTCGCGAGGTGGGAACCGAGGGAAAGCTTGGTCAGGCTGCAGCAGTCACCATCGAGGTCGGGGGTGTCTGGAAGGACTTGACTGACAACGTGAACCTGATGGCGGGCAACCTGACGAAGCAGATGAGAAACATCGCGGAGGTGACTACAGCAGTTGCCAACGGCGACCTCAGCAAGAAGATATCTATCGACGTCAAGGGAGAGTTCCTCGAGCTCAAGAACACGGTAAACGCGATGGTCGATCAGTTGAATGCATTCGCCGGCGAGGTTACGCGTGTCGCTCGCGAGGTCGGCGTCGAAGGGAAGCTGGGCGGGCAGGCGCAATCAACCGAGGTCGAAGGGGTCTGGAAGGACCTGACCGACAACGTGAACCAGTTGGCCGCGAACCTCACCAATCAAGTACGTGCGATCGCGGAGGTTGCCACCGCAGTCACGGAGGGTGATCTCACCCGGCAGGTCCGTGTGGACGCGAGTGGAGAAGTTGCGGTTCTGAAGGAAAAGCTCAACGAGATGATTCGAAATCTCCGTGAGACGACCAGAGAGAACATCGAGCAGGACTGGTTGAAGACGAACCGCGAGCGCTTTACTCGTATGCTCCAGGGTCAGCGGGATCTAGCAACGGTGTCGGACATGATCCTCTCCGAGCTTGCGCCCCTCGTTTCTGCTCAACACGCGGTGTTCTACTCGGTCACACACCCATCCGACGGTGGCGAGCCGATGCTGGAGCTGAAGGCCGGTTACGGCCACGAAGTACGCAAGCACCTTTCGACCTCTTTCCGATTCGGCGAAGGCTTGGTAGGGCAATGTGCGAAGGAGAAGAAGCGGATCCTGCTCACGGATGTCCCCAGCGATTACGTTCGGATCAACTCGGGACTGGGCGATTCCTCACCACTAAACATCATTGTCCTACCGGTCTTGTATGAAGGTTCCGTGCGAGCAGTGGTCGAGCTCGCCTCCTTCTCGCCCTTCAGCGAGACACACCAGGCGTTCCTCGACCAGCTTCCAGAGAGCATCGGTCTCGTACTCAACACCATCGAAGCCGACACCATCACGGAAGACCTACTCAAGCAGTCCCAGTCTCAGGCGAAGGAGCTTCGTGCTCAGCAGGAGGAATTGAGAGAGACCAATGAAGGCCTGGGTCGTCAGGCCAAGTTATTGGCTGAGCAGAACATCGAAGCGGAGAAGAAGAATCAAGAAGTCGAGCACTCGAAGAGGCTTGTTGAGGAGAAGGCTGGGCAACTTAGCCTGTCTTCGAAGTACAAGTCTGAATTCATTGCAAACATGTCTCACGAGCTCCGTACGCCCCTCAACAGCTTGTTGATACTTGCCGAGCAACTCGAGGACAACCCCGATCACAACATGACTGCAACTCAGGTCGAGTATGCACGTGTCATTCGCTCGTCGGGCAATGACCTGCTGAATCTCCTCAATAGCATCCTCGAACTGGCAAAGGTCGAGTCGGGAACGATGATCGTGGAGAAGACAGAGTTCTCACTGAAGAAACTCAGTGCTGACCTTCTCCAAGAGTTCGAGCCGGTGGCAAGAGGGAAAGGCCTTGGATATTCCGTTGATATAGAGGCCAACAGTCCACAAGCCATCCTGACCGATCCGCAACGCCTTCAGCAGATCCTCAAGAACCTGTTGGTGAACGCGTTCAAGTTCACAGACCAGGGGGCGATCCATGTCGAGATCGGCGTAGTGGAAGGTGGATGGAACCAGGAGCTGGAGTCCCTGACAGCGGCCCCCTCAGTGCTTGCGATGTCCGTTACCGATACTGGTATCGGGATCGGAGCCGAGGAGCAGCATCGGATCTTCGAAGCCTTCGCGCAAGGAGACGGCTCGACCGCCCGCCTCTATGGAGGTACGGGCCTTGGGCTATCGATCAGCCGTGAGCTTGTCGGATTGCTAGATGGAGAGCTGACCGTGACGAGCAGCGCCGGCAATGGGAGCACTTTCACCGTCTACCTCCCAGTGGTCCTTTCACCGGTCTCGGACGTAGCCGACGTTGCCCCCTTGGCGTCACCGAAAACGAATGACACCTCGGACGATTCAGTTTCCGCCGAGGCCAGGTTGACCCAGCACTCCCCCCCGACGGCTGATTTCGTCCAGAGGACACCCCTCGACCAAACTGCGTTCGCCGGAGCACGAGTGTTAGTCGTCGATGACGATTTCCGGAACATATTCGCATTGACGGCTCTCCTTGAACGAGGGAGCGCCATCGTCTCGGTTGCCGAGAGCGGCTCGGATGCCCTTGCGCTGTTAAGAGAACAAGGTGAGCTCGACATCGTATTGATGGACATCATGATGCCGGTCATGGACGGGTACGAAACCATCCGAGCGATCCGCGAGCTTGAACACTGTAAGACTCTTCCCATTATCGCTGTCACCGGCAAGGTGATGGCAGGAGAGCGGCAGAGGTGTCTCGATGCCGGCGCTAACGATTACGTTTCCAAGCCGGTCGATTCAGGCGAGCTCATCGCCGCGATAGCTCCATGGCTACCTGAGCTCATCGCCGTCGCTAAACCGTGGCTGACAGAAGGCCTCGTAAGATGACCAGTCCCCCAGTCCCTATCTTGGTAGTGGACGATGATCCCGCGAAGCGGTTGGCCTTGAAGGCGATCTTGGCTCCATTGGGTTACTCGATCGTCGAGGCCGACTCGGGACGCGCTGCCCTGCGTTGCGTGATGACTCAGGAATTTGCAGTGATCCTGCTCGACGTTCGTATGCCGGGAATGGACGGGTTCGAGACGGCTGCTCTGATGCGTGTGCGCCTGCAGTCGGAGATGACGCCCATCATCTTCATCACAGCGTTCTCACGGGATGAGATCGCCCCTGCCGCCCGCTATGTTGAAGGCGCGGTCGACTTCATGTTCGCTCCCGTGCAACCGGATGAGCTCCGTGCAAAAGTCTCTGTGTTTGCGAAGATCTTCCTCAAAGCGGAGGAACTCGCAAGGCAGGGGCAGGTGGTGCAGCGGTCTGCCGACCAGCTGAGGTTGCTTACAGATGCTGCTCCGATCGGCATCTTTCAAACTGATAGCGCGAATAGATACGTCTATACCAATCCACGCTGGACTGAGATAACCGGGATCCCGGCGGATGAAGCCCTTGGCCGCGACTGGACAACCATCGTGGCCGAGAGGGTAAGGATCGGTCAGATCGTTGAAGTGCTTGTCGACACCATAGGTGCGGGAGAACTGTGCAACCGATTCGAGATCGAGATGCCCAAAGGACCCTCGCGGAAGGTCTTGGTGACATCGAAGTCCATCCCTGACATTGAGGGCCAAGAGGCGGGTTGGGTCGGAACGGTTGCCGATGTAACGGCTGAGGCGAGGGCAGAGGTAGCGATGTCTGACGCCAGAGATAAGGCGGATGAAGCCTCGCATCTCAAGTCAGATTTTCTGGCAAACATGAGCCATGAGATCCGGACCCCAATGAACGGGGTAATCGGGATGGTCGATCTTCTCTTGGAAACTGACCTGGATGCCCGCCAACGCGACTACGCACGGACCATCCGAAGCTCAGGGGAGTCACTGTTGACGATCCTGAATGACATCCTCGATTTCTCCAAGGTCGAAGCGGGAGAACTCGAGATCGAAGACATCGAGTTCGATCTGAGAGCCACCGTCAGCGATGTTGTGGATCTCCTCGAAAGATCATCACAGGCCAAGGGTCTGCAATTGGGAACGGTTATCGATCCGTCGGTTCCTACGATCGTGATCGGAGACTCAGGTCGGGTGCGTCAAGTTCTCATCAATCTCGTCGGTAACGCCATCAAGTTCACGCAGACCGGGCAGATCCGAGTGCGAGTGAGCGGTGCTGGAGTTGCGGGTGAGGACACGGCCATTCGCTTTGACGTCACGGATACCGGTGACGGCATCCCTGCCGACAAACTCACAAGGATATTCAAGCCTTTCATCCAGGCCGACACGTCTACCTCTAGGAAGTATGGCGGAACTGGCCTGGGCCTCGCAATAAGCGGGCAACTAGTAGCACTGATGGGTGGCGACTGCGGTGCCTCGAGTCAGTTAGGAAAGGGCAGCAACTTCTGGTTCACGATCGTTGTGTGCCCGGTGGCCGATGCCAAGAGAGGAGCCGGCACTCCGATAGAGGCGGTAGAGAAGGATCCTCCGCTGGTTTCGGGTGCTGCTGACGCTTCCAACGTTGACCCGTCACCAATGCTGGACGATGGAGCATCGAGACACATCCTGCTGGCCGAGGACAACCCCGTTAACCAGCGGGTGGCTATTGCCATGCTTGAGAATCTTGGATTCCAGGTTCAGGCCGTCAGCGACGGTGCAGCCGCCGTGGCGGCTCTCGCCTCGAGGATGTACGACGCCATCTTGATGGATTGCCAGATGCCCATCCTTGATGGTTACCAGGCAACCAGCAAGATCCGCCATCTCGAAGGGCCAGCTAGTTGCACACCGATCATCGCTCTCACGGCGGCTGCCATGAAGTTCGATCGGGCTCGCTGCATCTCCGTTGGGATGGACGACTATCTAACCAAGCCTCTGAGACTGGACGCACTCAGTGCAGCGTTGACACGCTGGGTTCCGACGGGATCCGCCCCCGTGCTCATCGGACGATCCTTCACTGCTCCTTTACTCGACGACACGGAAGCGGGAAGCCACGGGGGCACCGATGAACCGACATTGTCTCCAGAGACTCTTGCTGAATTGGAAGGAGTATGTGACGGCGCAGATGGCGACCTCATGGGGGAGCTGGTTGGTCTATTCCTGAGTGAGGCAGATGCTCGAATTGATGCACTACAAGTGGCGCTGGGCGATCTTGACGGGGAGGCATTAGCTCGCGGAGCTCACGCGTTGAGTGGAGCAAGCTCCAATCTTGGAGCGCACAAACTCGCGAGATTGTGCTTTACCTTGGAACGCGATAGCCACGACGGTGATTTGACGGATGTGGGGGAGTTAATGGACGCGGTTGAAGTTGAGCTTGGAAATGTCCGAGCGGCCCTCTGTTTATTGAGGCCCGAGGGGGTTGTCAGCTCACATCCAATAGGAGGGAATTGATATGAGCAGGATTCTTCTAGTCGAGGACGATGTTTTCAGCCTCGAGCTCGTGCGGGCCCATCTACGTAAGGCGGGTCACAAGGTAATCGCCACCGATTCGGCTGAAGGAGCCATGACGATCTTGAGCGAGAAGGACGTGCCCGACGTCGTGGTGGTTGATATCTCACTGCCCGGGATCGATGGGCGGGAGCTTGCAAGGAGGCTTCGGCGAGAAGAGAGGACTAAGGATGTGCGGATCATCTTTCTGAGCGCGACGGTAGAGCCCAAGGAGATCGCCATATCTGAGGAGCTGTCAAACGCCTATCTCACGAAACCCTTCGTGGCGAGTGCTCTTCTGGCCAGGATCGAAGAAGTAGTTGCTTTCGACAAGGTCGAAGGCTGGTAAGGACCTTCGCGCGTTACCGAAACGCTCCGCCTGCGTGCAATAGGGGTGAACGCACGATTAGGAGAGAAGGAGCCAATCGATGCGCGCTCGACCCCTGCTCGTTGCGACCGTGCTCGGCCTTGCCGGGCTCATCCCATCGGCAGGAGCGGCCCCCCCGACGTCCGCCGTCGTCGCCACCGATCCCGTAGGGGACAGGGGCGAATTGTGAAGACACTTCTGGGGGCGTGAGGTCCGGGGTTCGACTCCCCTCTGGTCCACCCGGATCCACACACCTCTTTTTTCGGCGAACGCCCTTCCGGCCGATCACGGCTCGGTAGTACGTTCAAGGCGCTAGGTGACGACTTGCCCGGTTGATGGCATTCGCCCATGGGGAGGGCCGATGAAATCTTCTGTGTCCGTTCTTTCATTGGCACGGGATCGACGCGCCGCAGCAATTGTCGCAGTGACAACTCTCGCGCTCAGCATTGTCGTCGGTACTCCCGCTCACGGAGCCGCGGCATGGTACGCGAGCCCCACGGGCGCCGGCTCCACGTGTTCCCAGACCGCTCCATGCGATCTTCAGACGGCGATCAATTTCGCTGCGAATGGGGACGACGTATATGCGATCGCCGATCAAGGCGATTACTCGCTGTCCCAGGGAGTGAGCACGATCTCGAACACCGCGATCCACCTTCACAGCCTGAACGGCAGGGCTCGGCTGAACTTTCAGAGTGGCGGCCTGAAGATGAGCTCTGGAAGCGTCGAAGATTTTTACGTGCAAGGGTTTGGGACCGTCCTCAGCTTGGGCTCCGGAGCGGTTGGGGATCGCATGTTCGCCGAGCAGGCGGGCAATGGGCATGCTTGTTTCATGCAGGGTGCCACGTTGACCAACAGCGTCTGCTGGGCCGGTACTTCGGGGGACCTTGCGATGGAGACCGATGGGTCCAACACTCTTCGCAACGTTTCGTTGATGGCTGGCACGGAGGCGGCGATCCTGACGTACGGGCGGAACGGTTGCTCGTGCACGTCCGCTACCGACACCTTGGTGAATGTAATCGCGCGATCGTCTCAGAGCGGAGTCGACCTACTCGTCGACTCTGATGCAAGCGTGGACGCGAGCATCAGCGCCTCTTATTCGAACTTCGAGACGACCCAGACCAGGGGATCAGGCTCGCCGTCGAAGACGCACATCACCACGGACGCAACCGATCAGACAACCGCCCCGCTGTTCGTGGATGCAGCTGCCGGTGATTTCCACGAGGCATCGGGATCGCCGACCATCGACGCAGGAGTTACCGATAGCGCCAACGGTTCGATGGATCTCGATGGAAACCCCCGAGTCGTCAACGGCGTCACCGACATCGGTGCCTATGAAGCACCGTTGACGGATCCGGTACCTGATACGACGATCACAAAAACGACGATCAAAAGGACCAAGCACAGAGCGGGCTTCACGTTCGAGGCTGTGGGCACTGCCAGCGGTTTCGAATGCGCGCTAAAGAAGATAAAGAACGGAACCGTCGGAACGCTCACGTTCTCGGCCTGCACTTCGCCGAAGACTTACCGGAAGCTGAAAGTCGGTCGCTACATCTTCGAAGTGCGTGCCTTTAGCTCGGGAGGGACGGATCCAACCCCCGCGACGAAGAGATTCAAGATCTAGCGCCTGCGGCACCATGGGTTGGCGGGTACTCCCTTGCATGGCTTGGGCATCGTCGGCTCGCGCGGGATCGGCATGAGCTTCAACTTCGTCGGCCGTGGGTAGTCGGCTGCGGGGTTGGTAGGGCACGGCGCGAGCAGTTGGGTCGCGCATAGAACCTCTGCTACGAGGGGGCCGAGGTCTCCTCCATTCGGTTGCCCGCACATGTTGTAGGGCGGGCCTTCGATCATCGGCGGATCGCTCGTCACGCCGTTCTTGTCAATGTCGTCGTGGAAGCAGTTGCCGGGGTCGTGTGCTTGGGTGGCCATCCCGATGTCGGCATTCGTCGGATTGCCGTAAAAGCCGTCGTTTTTGAAAGTGTTGTGTGCGACCTCGCTGCCCCACGCGCCGTAGTAACAAACGTCGTTGCCTGCCGGTACTCCACCTTGGCACGTGGCTCCCGGCGGAGGCGTTCCTTGGTAGGGGGAGTCGACGATCAGCATCCCCCACGATCCGTTGTTGACGATCCGGTTGTGCCAGACGGTGTCGTTGCGCCCGCCGGCTATCAGGACACCGGTTCCGATGGGAGCGGCTCCCGCCAGCCCGCTTCCTACTCCCGGAACGTTCGGATCGTTGTTGTCGTGGACGAAGTTGTTGCGGAATACCCAACAAGAAGTGCTTCCGGTCGGTCCTTTTCCGTTGTTCGGGCAGATCCCGTCCTGCGGCGAAGGGATGTCGTCGTTGTTCTCGGAGTCGGGGGTGAATCCGGTCTTGTTGTGATCGAACTCGGAGTTTTCGACGATCAGATGGCCGCCGGAGTTTGTCCCCGAATAACCGATCGCGCTGTTCTGCGCGTGCGCATCTTTGATCACGACGTTGCAGTCCGGGCATGCCCCGACGTAGTACGCCGCATCACCCTGGTTGCTGGCATAGGTGTGGACGATCAATCCGGGACCGTCCGCGTTGCTGGCGAATATGCCGTACTCGGCGCGCGGCGCTACAAAGCCGTGCGCGTAAGTCGACGTTGCCGTCAGGTAAGAGCCTTTGTACGAGTGCATCCCTATCTTGCCGCTGCCGTCACCGCCGTTGAACCAGATCTCGTTTCCGGCACCGCCGTTTTTGGTGATGAGGTAGTTGCACACAGTCAAGTTCTCGATCGAGACGCCGCTCACCTTGTAGGCGACCACCCCGTTCATCCCGGCGCGCTTGTGCTTGCCGACGCGGGGGCCGAGGAATTGGGCCTTGCGACGCGATCGACACGAACGATGGCCCTTCTTCTTCGTGCCGTCGACGATGACACGGTTGCGATTCATGCCGCGGAGGTGAACGTTGGACGTCCGTATGAGGACACCAGCAGGAAGGTCTTTGTTCAAAGACCCGCGTTCGTGGTAGTCGCCGGGTCCTACGAGGATCCAATCTCCCGCATGCGCCGCGTTCACGGCGGCTTGGATCGATCTGAATTGGCCTTTGATCCCTCTATACGTGCCGACGCGAAGCA
>JAXDJM010000171.1:0-6905 GCA_034665605.1 Actinomycetota bacterium
CCCCAGGTGAACCCGCCGAAGGGAACCTTCGATCGAGCGTATTCACATGCGACCCATAGAAAGGCGGGCGCGACAACTCGTGCGGCGCGCGGCAGAACACGCGATGTCAATGCCCATAGCGCGCCGAATGCACCAACGAAGAGCGCCTGCATCACGACAAGGATCGCCCACGCAGCCCACCCGACGATCGCGATCCAATACAGAAGCGTGCCGAAGAACCCGATCCCGAAAACCAGACCCAATAAGAATCCGCGAGACCAGCTGGTTCGGGCCGTAAGGACGATCAGGGGGGTGAGTGCGACCCATGCGATCGGTGCGATGTCGGGCCGTGGAAACGCAAGCGTGAGAAGAGCACCCGAGAGGAGCGCGATCGCGTATGCGCGCGCCCTCATCTCACGGGATGTTTGTTACACGCAGTCGCGGCACAGCCCTCGCTCGGCGTCGGCAAGCTGCGAGCGGGCCTTGACCAGGTGGCATCTCGCACACACGAATTCCTGACGATCCTTAACCGGGATCACCTTGCTGGGCAAGGTTTCCGGGAGCATGGGTTCCTGCTCCGGCGCGAAGGCAGTCATGATGTCGTCCTCCTCGTCGGGGTCGTCTGCGGCCTTGCGCGTCGCCGATCGCTTCGCCAGGAGCTCTTCTAGGCTGGATTCGTCGGATTCCTCGTCGTCATCGTCGGTGGCCGCAAGGGCGACCTCCTCCTCTTCGAGATCCTCTACCGCCACCTCGACCTCGTCGAGCTCTTCGTCCTCGGAATCGTCGAGGGCCGACATGTCTTCACTCTGCGCGGACAATTGGTCTCTCTCCTGGATCGTGGTCTTGTTGCTGGCTGGCTACCCCCTTGTGCACAACCCTATGCGCGCAAACACGTAAAGAATGAACGCAGAAAAAGGAAAAGCCCGAGCGTTGGGTCGTTCGGTAGCCGGCGGACCGGTTATTGGACCAACCCACGCTCGGGCCTCTCACAGCTGGCAAGAAAGTGTCCCAAGCAACCATCCGGACCCTGTCGCTCGAACCGGGATTTCCTAGCTGCTACGGCCGGCTCGCACCGACCATCTCAGCAGGTTCCGGAGCCGAGGCTCCGTCCCCGATCCGCTCCCGGTTCCGTCCCCTTCTCCCCGAAGGGATCCAGGCCGTTGTCCGGGCTGAAGCGGTTGCCCTTTCGAGCATCCGCTCCGGCGAAGGTGTTGCCGTTTGACTGCTTGGGACAGTGCGAACATAGGCGTGCAGCGCGGGCCAGTCAATGCGTTGTCCACGGAAACTTTCCAGACCGCGAAACATTCAAGGTTGTCCCCAGGAAGTCCACAGGTTGTGGTCACTCTGTCCCCATTTCGCGGGCACAGCGCTTCCTTTCGAGATCGTTGGTGCGCCGCGCCTACCATCTACGGCTCATGGACGCTCTAACAGATCGCTGCTCGGTCGAGATGCGCGCCGTCTACGACATCGTCGACATCACAGACGAAGCAGTTGCAGCCGTCGCGCGCTCGTCACTGGAGTCCGGTCGCCTCGTCGCGTTTACCGCCGACCCCGGATGCGTTCTCGTGGTGAACGAAAGAGAGGCTGGGCTATGGAGCGATCTCCGCTCGATGCTGGAGCGGTTGTCCACGGGCGCGGCCACGACGCACTTACCTCTCGGGTCGGCCTCGGTGACGCTTCCCATCGCCGACGGTAGCCTTGGGCTCGGTACATGGCAGCGTCTCTTGCTCATCGAGCTGGAAAGACCCGGCCCTCGTTCGGTGATCCTCCAGGTGTTGGACGACCCCACAAGGAAGAGGTAGTGCACTGATGGCGGACCGGCTACCCAAGCAATCCGAGGACTTCCCCGCCTGGTACATCGAGGTGGTCAAACGCGCGCAGATGGCCGAGCACGGGCTGGCCAAGGGCTCGATGGTCATCAAAGCGTACGGATACGCGGTCTGGGAGCGCCTTCAGAGAGCTCTCGACGACCGCTTCAAGGCCACCGGCCACGAGAACGTGTACTTCCCGCTCCTGTTCCCCGCCAAGCTCCTCGAGAAAGAGGCAGATCACGTCGAAGGGTTCTCGCCCCAGGTCGCCGTGGTCACGTACGGCGGAGGCCAGGAGCTCGAAGAGCCATTGGTGATCCGGCCCACGTCCGAAGCCGTGATCTGGTCGACGTACGCGAACTGGATCCAGAGCTACCGGGACCTCCCCCTTCTCTACAACCAGTGGTGCAACGTCCTGCGCTGGGAGATGAGGACGCGATTGTTCTTGCGCACCAGTGAGTTCCTGTGGCAAGAGGGCCATACCGCCCACGCGACGAGGGATGAAGCGGTCGAAGAGTCCGAGCGCATGCTGGGCGTTTACAAAGAAGTTGCTGAAGACGTCTGCGCGATCCCCGTGCTCGCGGGGCGTAAGTCGGCATCCGAGCGCTTTCCCGGAGCAGTCGAGACGCTGACGATCGAGGCGTTGATGCGCGATGGGAAGGCGCTGCAATCGGGCACGTCTCACTTCCTCGGGCAGAACTTCGCCAAGGCCTACGAAGTGACTTTCCTCAATGCCGAGGGCGAGCTCGATCACCCGTGGGCGACATCGTGGGGCCTGTCGACGCGCATGGTGGGCGGGATCATCATGACTCACGGAGACGATCGCGGACTGCGGTTACCGCCGGCCCTCGCGCCGGTCCAGGTCGTGATCGTTCCGATCTATCGCTCCGAGTCCGAACAGGCCGAGGTCGTCGCGGCTGCTCGCCGGCTGCACGAGGCGCTCACGGCGACCGGAGTTCGCGCGAAGGTCGACGACCGGGATCAGCACCGGCCGGGCTTCAAGTTCAGCGAGTGGGAGCTGAAAGGGGTTCCGATCCGCATAGAGCTCGGCCCCCGGGACCTAGCTGCGGGCCGCGCGATCGTCGTCGCGCGCACCAAAGAGGGAAAGAACGAGGTGGCCTTCGATGATGTAGCACCACAGATGACCGACCTGCTGCGCGGGGTTCAGGCAGACCTCTTCGAGGACGCGCGTTCATTCCGGGATGCGAACACCCACGAGATCTCCGACTATGGGTCGTTCACCGCCGGCGTCGCGAGCGAAGGCGGCTTCTGGGTCGGCGCGTGGTGCGGGGATGAGGCGTGCGAGGAGAAGGTCTCGGCCGAGACCAAGGCGACGATCAGGCTGCTGCCGCTCGAGCCCTCCGACCCCGGGGCTAACTGCATCGTTTGTGGTAGGCCGGGTAAAGAGTTGGCTACCTGGGCGCGCTCGTACTGAAGGATTCGTTGGGGGAGTCGATGGTCGCGTGGCGCCGGATCTGTGCGGTGCTCGTTGCAGTGTTGCTCGTGTCCTCCCCCGCTCTCGCTGCCAAGCACAAGAAGGGCTTCCCGCAGAACCCACCGAACGACCCCGAGTACAACGTCGCCGAGCGCGACCCGCAGCAGCACACGTTTGACGAAGAGCAGTGGTACCTATATTCGTTCATACCGAAGTCGGCTCCCCTAGCGTCCGATCCGGAGGGGGCCGCCGGGATGTCGATCGACCGGGCATGGCAGAAGTACTCGACCGGAACCCCGAAGACGGTCGTCGCGTACGTCGAGGGTGGCGTGAACTGGCGGCTCCCCGACGCGAAGGACATCGCTCCCAAGACGTACCTCAATAAGGGCGAGCTCCCGCGCCCCGAGAAGGCCTCCGGGAAGCGCGCCAAGAGCTACGACGTCAATCACGACGGCGCCGTGACCATCGCGGATTATGCGCACGATCCGCGCCTCCCGAAGAAGCACATCAACGGGTTGCTGACGCCCGAAGACCTGATCGTCGCCTTCTCGAACCACAAAGACGACGACCACAACGGCTACGTCGACGACATCTCGGGGTGGAACTTCCATCGCGACAACAACGATCCGGCAACGAACGACACGACTTACGCCCACTCCGATGGTTTCCTGAGGCAGATCGGCGCCGCAACCAACAACAAGTTCCAGGGAGCGGCGATCTGTCCGAAGTGTCTGGTGCTGCCGGTGAAGGCCGGTGACGAAGCTCTCGATCGAACCGACAAGCTTGCCGAGGCCGTCCTGTTCGCCGTCGATTCGGGGGTCGACGTTATCGACCTCACGACCGGGGAGCTCGGTTATTCGCCGTTCATGGCTCATGCGGTGGAGTACGCGTTCCACCATGGGGTCGTCGTGGTCGGTGCATCGAACGATTTCGACTCGACCGACCATCAGTCGGGCATGTTCTGGCCGCATGAGTGGCCGGGGAACGGCATCGTGTCGGACGGCACCAACCAGAATCAGGGTGCGCGTAGCGCAACGTCGTTCCGTGAGCGATCCAACTACACGTCGTGGGGGCCGCACTCGTTGTTCTCGGTCTCGACCAAGGGCGGGACGACATCGGAGGCAACGCCGACCACTGCGGGAGTGGCCGCACTGGTCGCCGCGTACGGCCGGCAAGCTGCTAAAGCTGGCCGCATCCCGCACCGGTTGTCGGCAGACCAGGTCAAACAGGTGGTCCGCTCGACCGCGTCGGCGATCACGGATCCGAATCTCGGGTGGCCCGGTCAGCGCGGCGCGTCGTGGAACATCCAGTATGGCTACGGGCGTCCCAACGTCTACAAAGCGATGCGCGCGATTCACGAGGGCAAGGTTCCGCCCGAGACAGTGATCAACAGCCCGCGCTGGTACCAACTGTTGGATCCGATGCGCAACAAGAGCGTGACCGTGAGCGGCGAGTTCAAGTCGTCCCACGGCCCGGCGCGCTACAAGCTCGAATACGCGGTCGGTGCGTCACCTAAAGATGCGGACTTCAAGACATTTGCGAAGTCCAGGCACCCGCGCCGTCGGTTCAGCGGAGTTCTTGGAAAGCTGAAGCTTTCCAAGATCCCTTCGTCGGTGTGGAAGAAACCGTACGCGGACTGCACGGACATGGCTCTGTCGTGCACCGAGCAGTACACGGTCACCTTGCGGCTTCAGGTCGTCGATCGGCAGGGTCTTCTCGGCGAGGACCGTCGCGCCGTCGACGTGTTCCACGATGCGACGTTGCAACATGGGTTCCCGAGATGGATGGGCCTGTCGGGCGAATCGCAGCCGGCACTCGTGGATCTCAACGGTGATGGCCGGCCCGAGATCGTTTTCGGAAGTGCGTCGGGCACCGTACGCGCTCTCGAGCCCAATGGGAAGGAGCTCCGCGGATGGCCCGTTCATACTCGGAAGCTCCAGGCTTTCGGAACCGGGAATTATGGCTACGGACGGTCACGCGCCTACAAACGTGGGGGCATCCCGACCGCGGACGAGCCGATCCTCACGCCGATCGCGGCAGGTGACCTCGACGGTGACCACCGCCCGGAGATCGTTGCGTCGACGACGAACGGTGGCATCTATGCGTGGCATGCCGATGGATCGCGCGTTCACGGCTTCCCGCGCACGCTCGGTGCGAACTTCCACTCTCTTTCGGTCCCGCCTCCCCACTCGCCGTACACGCGTCTGCCATCGCAGGGCATCTTTGCGGCCCCCGTCCTCGGTGACTTGAACGGTGACGGAAGTCTCGAGATCGTTCAGGCAGCATTCGACGGCAAGATCCACGCGCTCGAGCCCAACGGAAAAGAGCTTCCGGGGTGGCCGATAGCTGAGACCATTCCGGCGTCGCTCGGTCCGCCCGGATATGCCTACGTGCAAGACCACAAGCTTGCGGCGACTCCGGCGCTGGCGGATCTCGACGGCGACGGCAAGCTCGAGGTCGTCGAACGAAGCCAGGAGTCGTTCTCGCAGGGCAGCGGCTTGCAGTTCGGGGGCGACGTGTTCCTGGATGCTTTCTACGGCGACGGAACGAAGCACTCCGGCGGAGCTGAGGTGCCGGGGTGGCCGGTGAGCCTCCCATCGGTCGTCGAGTTCTATGGCTCGGCGCAAGACTTCCTGACCGAGGGGGCCGAATCGCCGGTGGCGGCGGACGTCAACGGAGACGGTTCCGATGAGATCGCGTTCTCCCCGTGGCTCTCCCCCACCTATCTCATCAAAGGCGACGGCTCGATCCTCGGTACGTATGGGCCGACTCCCGGCACCGATCCGGCGGCCCCGGTCTCTTTCACCATGATGGGCGCGTTCGGCCAGTTCGGTGTTGCTCCGGCCCTCGCATACCTGACCGGAGGCGTCGGGGGTGACTCCGTGGCGCATCTCCTGACCCCGGGCAAGGCAGCCGCGATAACCGACTACGTCCGGGCGTACGGTGCGGTCTCTCAACAGCCGCTCCCCAACTTCCCTCAGCGGAGCATGGGCATCGCGTTCTTCGGGGAGCCCGACATCGCCGATGTCACGGGCGACGGTCAGACGGAGGTTCTTCAAGGCGCCGATACGTCGACGCTCGATGCGTTCGACGCAACCGGATCAGTTCCCGCCGGCTGGCCGAAGTTCACTGGAGGCTGGATCTTCGCGGCCCCCGCGGTCGGCGACTTAAACGGCGACGGCAAGGTCGAAGTCGTCGCCACCACGCGCGAGGGTTACCTATTCGTGTGGGATACGCCGGGCCTTACGTCCGCGAACAACCAGTGGTGGCACACGCGCCACGACGAATACAACAGCGGGAACTACGGGATGACGACGAACCTGGGACCGGCACCTTCACCGACTCCGTAGCCCGGGAGTGCCCACGTCCGGTCCAGCGAGGCTTCTCCGGTCGACCGTCATTGCAGCTTGTCAAGCCCCGCAATAAAGAACCGCCTCGGCTAGCGGAGGCCGATCACATCCAGTAGCTGATCGTGTGAGTCGAGGCAGATCTCGGCCTCGGCGAAGTCCGACCGGTCGTCGTGCACGCCCCTGAAACGGGCTGCGTGCATGCCGATGTCGTGGGCCCCCGCGATGTCCGTGCGCTTCAGATCGCCCACGTGGATCGCTTCGGGCGGCCTGACCCCCAGCCCGGCCAGAGCCTTCGCGAAGATCTCGTTCCCAGGCTTGGGCACGCCGACCTCG
>JAXDJM010000172.1:0-11659 GCA_034665605.1 Actinomycetota bacterium
GAGAGGAAGCGCAGACATCGACAACCGACGACCGCGCTCGGCTCGCGACCGACCTCGAGGCGGCTCGCAACGATCGCAACGAAGCACAACAGGTGCTGGAGAAAGCGCGGGCCGATGCCGATCAGCTTCGTGCCGCCGTCGAGGTCGAGGTTGCCACCATGAGGTCGACGGCCGAGGAACTTCGATCAACCACAACGGCCGAGGCGGAGGAACTTCGAGCAGCGGCGACAACGGCCGCGTCGGAGATCCGCGCTGCCGCTCAACGGGACGCCGACGCGATGCGGGACGATGCGCAACGCGAGAGCGATGCCGCCCGGGTCTCGGCACAGGAGATGGCCGAGCAGACCCGGGCCGATGCAGAGGCACTGGCAGCTCGGCTCACATCGGATGCCAGGCTCACCAGCGAAGAAACCATCCAAAGCGCGACTGAAAAAGCAGCGTCGATCACGGAGGCCGCCCAGAGAGAAGCAACTCGCGTTGCGGACGAAGCTCGCGCTGCGGCCGAGCGAGATGCTGCCGAGCTCCGGGCAACCGCCCAGACCGAAGTAGATGAGCTGCGCGCGACCGCCCAGCGGGAAACGCAAGAGCTCCGAACAACCTCCCAGATCGAAGTCGACGAGCTTCGAACCACCGCCCAGACCGAAGTAGATGGGCTGCGCGCGACCGCAGAGCGGGAAACGCAAGAGCTCCGAACCACCTCCCAGATCGAAGTCGACGAGCTCCGAACCATCGCCCAGGCCGAGGTAGCCGAGCTCAGAGCTACGGCCGAACAAGACGTCGGCGTATTAAGGGCGGTCGCCCAGCGCGAGACGCACGAGCTCCAGGTGGCCACGGAACGAGATGCACGAGAGATGAAGGGGGCCGCCGAGGAGAGCGCTCGCGAGATGCGCGAACAAGCAGAGGCGATCTTGCAGAGCGCTCAGGATTCCGCGGAGCAGGGCCGGACGGAGATCGTCCAATTGCGGGCTCGAGCGGAGAAAGAGGCCGACGAGGTGCGCGCCGCTGCCGAACAAGAGGCGACGAGGATCCGCGATGAAGCCGACCAAGAGGTCAGTGCGCTTCGATCGAGAGCTTCCGATGACGTCGCGAGGTTGAAGACGAGTGCCGAGAACGAAGCCGAGGAACTTCGATCCGAGGCTGCCCAGGATCGCGAAGCGGCCGAGGAACTGCGAAAGAAGACCGAGGCCGAGGTTGCCGCTCTGCGCGAGACAACCGAATCGATGCTCCAAGCCCGCCGCGACGACGCCGATCGTGAGATCTCCGCGTCGCTCGCCGCTGCACAGCGAGAAGCCTCAGATCTAAAGGCAGCGGCAGAAGCCCACTCTCGTGAGTTGCATGCTCAAACGCAAGAACGCATCGACGCGGCGGTCTCTCAGGCTGAAGAACGCGCGGTGGATCTGGTTGCAGATGCGGAAGTGCGAGCCAAGGATGTCTTGGTTCAGGCAGACGCGAAGGCGAGGTCTGTCGTAGCGGCAGCCGACCGACGAGCCACCGGGGTCGTGTCGAAGGCACAGCAGAACGCCGACGAGATGATCGTTGCTGCCGAGGTCAAGGCAGCGGAGATCGTCGAGCACGCCGAGATGCAAGGAGCGGAATTGCTCGCCCAGGTGCAGGAGCAGGCGAATGATCTCCGTTCTCGCTTCGCGCACGAAACACATGACATGCGCGTGGGAGCCGAGGCCGCATCGGAAGCTTTGCGCGACGAGGCCTCCAAAGCCGGCCGCAAGATCAGGGATGAAGCAGAGAAATACGCGGCTCGCGTACGCGAGGAAGCCGAGAAAGAAGCAGCCGAGATGTTGGGCAAGACGCGCGTGAACATCACGCGCCTCGGTCGCGGTTTGAGCGGCTTTGCCGGTGCCCTCGATGAGATCAAACAAGTGCTCGGATCTGCCGAGCTCCGCAGCATCCAGGAAGACGAAGCGGAGAGCAACCAAACGAAGTGAGGATCGCCTACCAAGGAGAAGCAGGGGCGTACTCGGAAGAGGGCGCAATCGGCCTGTGGCCGGATGCCGAACTGCAACCTCTCCCTACGATCCGCAAGGTCTTCGAATCGGTAGAGGTCGGCCGGGCCGACTTTGGACTCGTCCCTATCGACAACTCTCAGGCGGGAAGCATCAACGAGACCTACGACTTGTTCTTGAAGCACGGTCTGCACCTCGTTGCCGAGACTTTCGTGCGCGTGGATCACTGTCTTCTTGCGCTGCCGGGTACTCCTCTCGACGCGCTGGTTGAAGTGATCTCCCATCCTCAGGCGATCGCTCAATCGGAAGAGTTTCTGAGCGCGCTGGGCGCCAGGATCCGGGCTGAATACGACACAGCGGGCGCCGCCAAGCGGGTGGCGGAAGACAAACTCGAAGGAACGGCCGCGATCGCATCTCGTCGCGCGGCCGACCTATACGGCCTGGAGGTCATCGCCGATCGGATCCAGACGTACGCCGACAACTACACGCGCTTCGGCGCACTCTCTCGCGAGCCGGCATCTCTGAAAGAGCCGGACAAGACATCTCTCGTGTTCGGCGTCGGCCATGTCGCCGGATCGTTGTACAGGTGTCTCGGAGCGTTCGCGGAGCGTCACTTGAGTCTCACTAAGCTCGAATCGCGACCGCGCGCCGGTCGCCCTTGGGAGTACGTGTTCTATGCGGACGTTGCCGCCCCCGGCGACGATCCTGCGATGGTCGAGGCCCTCGCCGAGGTCAGCGAGCACTCGACTTTCACTCGCGTCCTCGGGACCTACGGGGCGGCGCCTCCCACCGGGTAGTAGGACACGGCCGAATAGGCTGGCGGGACTAACTATCTTCAGGAGGCGACGACGATGTCCCAGATCGAGGTTCTGCCCGAGGTAACGAAGTACCTGGAGGGCCCCCCGCGTATGACGATCGCGGGTCGCCAAGTGGACGCAGTATCGGGAGACCGGTTCGACGTCTACGACCCCTCTACCGGTGGGGTACTGGTTCAGGTCCCACGCGGAGGCGCTTCGGATGTGGACGCGGCGGTAACGGCCGCGCGGGAAGCCTTCGAAGATCGACGCTGGTCGGGCCTTCGTCCCGGGAAGCGAACCGAGATCTTGCTGCGTATCGCGGACCTGATCAAGAAGAACATCAACGAACTTGCTCAGCTCGAAGCCCTCGATTCCGGCAAGCCCGTGAAGCTCGCATCGGGCGAGATGTGGACCGCCGCCGAGGTCTTTCGTTACTACGCGGGGTGGCCGACGAAGTTCTTCGGCGAGACGAATCAGTCGGAAGACGATCTGTTCGTCTACTCCCTGAGGGAGCCGGTCGGCGTATGCGGCGCCATCATCCCGTGGAACTTCCCGTTGATCATGGTTTCGTGGAAGGTCGCACCGGCGCTCGCATTCGGCAACACGGTCGTCCTCAAGCCGGCCGAGCAGACTCCTCTTACTGCATTGCGCTTCGGTGAGCTATGCCTTGAAGCGGGCGTCCCCGACGGCGTCGTCAACGTCGTCTCGGGATTCGGCGAAGAGGCCGGGCAACCATTGGCGCAACACCCCGACGTCGACAAGATCGCGTTCACAGGATCGACAGAGGTCGGGCGGAAGATCCTGCACGCCTCCGAAGGAAACCTGAAGCGCGTTACCCTCGAGCTTGGGGGTAAGTCGCCGAACATCGTCTTTGCCGATGCGAACCTGAAGCGCGCGTCGATTGGTTCGATGTTCGGGGTCTTCGTCAACTCGGGTCAGGTATGCACGGCCGGAACCAGGATCCTCGTCGAGAAGTCGGTTCACGACGAATTCGTCAACTCGCTCGCGGAAGCGACGTCGAAGATGAAGCTCGGACCACCCCTCGAAGAGGACACAGGGATGGGGCCGGTCGTTTCTAAGGAGCAGCTCGAAAGGGTTACGGGTTACATCGACATCGGCCGCTCCGAGGGGGCCGAGATCGTGACCGGGGGAGAGCGCGCAACAGAGTTCGGCGATGGCTATTACGTGCAGCCGACGATCTTCGCCGGGGTTCGCAACGACATGCGAATCGCCCAGGAAGAGATCTTCGGCCCGGTTGCTGCGGTCATAGAAGTGGCCGACGTAGACGACGCCATCGCGGTCGCAAACGACACGATCTACGGCCTCGCGTCCGCGATCTGGACTACGGACCTTGCCAAGGCGCACAAAGTGGCGCGCGGCATCAAGGCGGGCACCGTGTGGATCAACACGTACGGAAACTTCGACCCCGCCGTGTCTTTCGGCGGATACAAGCAATCCGGCTTCGGGCGGGAGCTGGGTGTGCATTCGATGGACACCTACACGCAGACGAAATCCGTCTGGGTGTCCCTCAAGTAGTGGTCATGGACGATCGCGTTCGGAAGTTCCTGGAGCAGAACCACACGGCGGTCCAAACGACGCTGCGCCGCGACGGCACGCCTCACGTCGCCGTCATCGGCGTGGGTCTGGTCGACGGCAAGCTGTGGAGCTCGGCGACCGAGACCCGGATCAGGACCAAGCACCTGCGCCACGACCCACGGTCATCTCTGTGCGTCTTGAACTCGACGGACCGCTACAACTGGCTCGGTCTCGATTGCCGGGTCACGATCCTGGACGGGCCCGAAGCCGTCGAACAGAACCTCGCCCTGTACCGATCGCTCGCCGGCGAGCCCGACAACCTCGACGAATACAAGAGGGCAATGGTTGCCGAGCAGCGCATCATCTACGAGTTCGACATCGAAAAGGCCTACGGCCAGTACTGAGCTCGCAATTCAGAGGTAGCGCTCGCGTAGGGCAGTGCGCCCGCCCGCGCTCGCTCCGGGCATGGTGCCCTCACTCACCACGCTCCGCTCCTGGTAAGCGACCCCCGCGCCGGCTGCGCCGGGGCTTTCCGGGTCGCTTAATTCCAGAGGGTTCGCTCCGGGCACCACGCCCTCCGCGAGCGCTCGGTTGACCTCGACGATCTGGAAAGGATGCTGAAGGCGATAGCAGGCGGGCCCGACCGTGTTCAAGGCGTGGCTGCCGCCTACCGATAGACCCTAGAGGCCCGCTGTGGGCCCGATCCGCGCGCATCGTGGAGGTCTAGTGGTAATCGAGCCGGCTATACGTCACGAGGAGGAGCTCGAAGAGCTCGTCGACTCCTATCGACTCCTTGCCGACGTGGTCCACCAAGTGCTCTCGGACCAATCCCTCGACACTCTGCTGGACCGCATCGCCGACGCCCTCGGGGAGATCATCCCTTACGACGCACTCACGATCTACGAGGCCGACGCCGCCCGTGGTCTCCTCGAGCCCGTTTTGGCCCGTGACGACCATGCCGACCAGATCCTTCAGCACCGATGTCGATTTGGCGAGGGCCTTACCGGATGGGCGGCCGAGAACAGACAAGCCGTTCTTGCCAACCAAGCTCATCTAGACGCTCGCATGATGAACGTCCCGGGGACGCCACTGGACGCCGAGTCGTTGATCACGGTGCCGCTGGTGGCTCGCGGCGAAGTGTCGGGAGCGCTCAACCTCTATCGCGTCGGTCACGGCGCATTCTTCACCGAGTATGAGTTCGAGCTCGGTAAGCGGTTCGCAGACGTCGCGGCCCTATCCGTCGATAACGCGAAGAGTCGAGCCGCTTTGGAACGCCAGGCCAAGACCGACTCGCTAACGGGGCTTTACAACCACCGCTTCTTCCACGAGCGCTTGCGCGCGGAACTCAGTCGCACGCTCAGATCCCACGACGAGCTGGCTTTGATGATCCTCGACGTGGATGACTTCAAGAAGGTAAACGACGTTCACGGCCACCATGCCGGAGACCAGTTGCTGATGACCCTGGCCGAGATGTTGCGAGGGGCCGTAAGAGGCTGCGACGTCGTATGCCGTTTCGGTGGCGACGAATTCGCGGTGATCATGCCTTCCTGTAATGCGGGGGATGCGCTCGGGCTCGCGTCGCGGTTGCGCGACCGATTGAAAGAGATGTCTTTCGATGTATCTGGAAGCATCTCTGTTTCGATAGGGATCGCACAGGGCCCCGAGCACGCGAGCAACCCGCGCGAGCTCGTTGCGTGTGCCGACGCCGCCCTCCTCACTGCGAAGGCGCGAAAGAAGGACTGCGTCATCTTGTTTGACGAGACGTCGCTGGAACACCCCGAGGGCGAGATCGGGCGAGACGTTCGTTCCATCGCTCACCTAAAGATGCTTCAAAGCCTCGCGGGGAAGCTGACCCGTCTGACCGAGGTCCGTCAGATCGGGATCACAGTGGTGGACGAGCTCCGGACCCTGATCGACTACCACAACTGTCGTGTTTATCTCGCTGAAGGTGACGATTTGATCCCGATCGCGGTGCGTGGCGAGTTCGAGGACGAGGCAGCCCATGCTCGTGACCTCCTGGGGTGCAAGGTCGGCGAAGGGATAACGGGCCGCGCTGCTGCCACCGGACGTTCTGTTCTTGTGAGAGAAACCCTCGATTGCACCTTTGCAGAGAAAGTCTCTGGGACGAAGGACGTAAGCGAGTCGATGATCGCAACGCCGCTCATGTCGGGGTCCAAGGTGATCGGTGTAGTTGTGATCTCGAAGTTGGGTGTCGGACAACTGGACGAGGATGACGTCCGAATGCTCGAGGTTCTGTCGGGTCACGCCGCCATCGCGGTCGAGAATGCCCGCCTTTACGAAACGCAACGGCGGGAAGCACAGAACGCTCGATCTCTTCTGGAGTTCTCTGATAGAAGCGTCAAGGCTTCATCTTTCTACGCGATCGCCGACGAGACGATCAAAGCCGCCATCGAGCTGCTCGACGCGACGTCCGCTGCCATGTGGTTGCAGAACGACCGCTCCAAGGAATTCGTGTGTGCGTCGCATACCGGCTACATCGGGGACGCCGCGATCGAGCCGAGCGTGAAGCTCAAGTTCGATTCAGTCAGCGGCGAGGGGTTCCTCGTCGGCCGGCAGGCTCCCTTCATCTTGGAACCGATCGCAGCAGAGAGGTTCTTCCCCTTACCGCAAGGTGCCCAGCCTCGGACCCTCGCCATCGCGCCGCTGCTTGCGGGTGACGGCCTGAAAGGGTGGATCACGGTACGCGAACCGGCCGGGAGCTCGGAGCATTTCACCGAAGAGCGGATGCGCCTGCTGGAGACCTTGTCCTATCAAGCGTCGGCCGGCATGCGTAAGGCGCTTCTCTACAAGGACCAGAAGGAAACTGCAGACATCGCCAACGCCCTCTTGGACTTCGGCTCCGAACTGGCATCGGCCGAAGGTCTGGATCAAGTCCTGACTCGGACGGTGGAACTTGCCGCACGGATCTTGGGATGCCCTCGCGTGGCCGTTATGCTTCAAGAGGTAGAGACCGGTGACCTGCTGGTCGAGGCTCTGTGGGGATTCGACGACTCGGAGCGCCACGCGTTGACCTCGGTGAGATTCCCTGCAGCGCACGCCCGTGACTTCCTGTCGCCGGACAAGCCGTTCTCCGTTCGACCGGAGGAGTTGGGCTCGGCCCATCCGATCCGTTCGGTGATCTCGGATCCTCTCGTTGCCGTCGCTCCGCTGAAACTCGATGGGCGGGTCGGTGCGCTCGTCGCCGGGGCTCCTGCCTACGGGGACTACGAATTCTCCGAGAGGAAGATGAAGCTGCTCGCGGGCATCGCGAACCAGGCCGTCCTCGCGGTGAGCAATGCGAACAACTTCGAGATCCTCGAGCGCACGTTCCTGTCGACGGTCGAAGCCCTCGCCAACGCGCTAGAAGCGAAAGACGAGTACACGTCTTCTCATGCCCGCTCGATCACCGACATGGCGCTCGAGGTCGGAACCTCGCTATCTCTCGACCCGAGGACGCTGAAGCGTCTGGAGCTCGGCGCTTTGTTCCACGACATCGGGAAGATCGGAATACCGTCGGACATCTTGTTGAAGCCCGGACCCCTAACGGACGACGAACGCAAGGTGATCGAGACGCATCCCGAGTTGGGCGAGCGCATCCTTGCTCCGATCGAAAGACTCGAGGATGTTCGTCCGATCGTGCGTCACTGTCACGAGCACTTTGACGGAACCGGTTACCCCGACGGCCGTAAAGGCGACGAGATCCCCGTGGAGTCGCGCATCATCTTGGTGTGCGATGCCTTCCATGCGATGACGACGGACCGTCCTTACCGCAAACGGCTACCTCAAGAAGAAGCTCTGAGCCGCCTCGAAGAAGCATCGGGCAAACAGTTCGACCCGCGCGTCGTCCGAGCCTTCGTTCGGCTCGTTCGTGCCGAAGGGATCTTCCATCCCGAGCCGGAGTCCGTCAGACCGGTTTGAACTGTTCGAACGGGTTGCGGCAATCATCGCAGTAATAAAGGGCTCTGCACGGCGTCGGACCGAATGCGTTTTCGTTATGCGTGTTGGAGCTCGAGCAGAACGGACACACGACAACCTTTGGTAGGCCGATGCTCGAGATCAGGATGGGCCCCGATCCTGTGGGAGGCGCGATCCCGAACTCCTTGAGCTTGGCGCGGCCGCTTGTGGTGATGCGCTCTGTCGACCACGGCGGATCGAACGAGATCTTCACGGTCACCTCAACTACACCCTCCACCGCAGCGACGGCTTGAGCGACGTCGGTCTTGATAACGGGGATGGCCGGGCAACCCGTGAAAGTCGGAAGTACCGTGACCGTCACGTGCGGTCCCTCGACGTCGATCGAAGAGATCATGCCCATGTCGATCACCGAAACGGCAGGGATCTCGGGATCTGGAACGGATTCGAGGGCACCCCACACCGCGAGCTCCTGCGTTACAACGCTCACCAGCGCGCTCCGGGGTGCGCACGGTATTGACCCGTCATCGTCTCCCACAACTGATCGAAGTCTCCGCTGTGTTTGCCGCGCCGCCCGCCCCGCCCACTCAAAGGATCCGTCTGCTCCCCGTTGGGCGACTCACGACCCGCGATGAGATCTCCCGACGATGACGCGACGAACTCGGCTTGTTCGTCGGCGCGGGAGTGGATCTCGGTCGGAAGCCCGAGCTCGTCGAGCGCCGCAATCGTCCGCTCTTGAAACGTGCGGTGCAATTCTGCGGTTGGAGTTGGCAACTCGCCCTGATAGACGGCTTTTTCTTCCCCGTCGATCTCTTCGAAGATGCCTCCGATCTCGGCCCAAGCTGCTGCCATAGCGTCGATCAGCTTGGTTCTGCCTTCGACCGGGCCGTGGGCAACTCGCTTGACCCAAGCCTCGGCATGGATCAAGTGGTATCGCTCCTCGCGCCGGATCTTGTGCACCAGCGCCGCAAGTTCCTGGTTGGACGAACCTTCGAGGCTTTCCAAGCGCACGGAGTCTGCATGGTCGTAGAGCCAGTGACGGGCGAGCGTGAACGCCCAGTCGCCGTTGGGCCGTTCGCAGATCGTTGCATTGCGGTAGTCGTCTGGCTCGCGACCGAGAGCCAGATGGTCGGGGTCGTCGCCGGTGAGCTCGCCGACCAACTGATACAGAGCCGTGGCATGACCGATCTCGTCTTGGGCTATCGACGAGAACGCGACGTCTTCTTCGATGTGTGGCGCGTAGCCGGTCCACTCGGAGTGGCGGTGACCAAGAACCAGTTCGTCATCGGCAAGCGAGAGAACGAGTGGAACCAGAGAGTCACTCATGAGCTTGCGATCTCTTGAGCGCGCCGTCGGGCCTTCTCGCGCTTGTCGACCACCCCGCGATAGGCCTCTGCGAAGCGATACGACTTATCGGCGGCGATCTCGAGAAGGCTCTCGTCTTCGAACGAATGGATGTCGGACCTTCGGGCCACCCAGATGTGGCTACCCTCGCGCCGTCGGAGAAAGCATTCCTTCGCCATAAGGAGTGCCATGTCTGAGTCCGGCGCGATGACTGCGCCGCAATGTTCGAAAGGCTCCTTGTGGCCGGCGCGACGGAAGACCTCGTAGACCTCCATGCTCAAGCAGCGGCGATCGAGGGTTCTGCCATCGCTTCGCGTACCCAACGATGGCCTTCGTACATCTCGAGACGGGTCGATAGGCGGCGCGCGGTTTCGGGACCCTGATTCTTCTTGATCGCATCCAGCGGTCCCCAGTCGATGTCGTCTTCGTTGATGAGCCAGTGCCCGGTCGCCTCGTCGTGGAACGGAACCGGTGTTGGGAACTGGAAGCCGAGCTCGAGCACTTTCGGAACGTAACGATCGAGGAACTCTTGCCTGAGGTCCTCATTCGTGCGTGTCTTTACTTTCCACCGAAGAAGAAGGTCCTTGTCGACGTTGGAACGGGGGCCGAAGAAGTGGATTATCGCCAGCCACCACCGACCGAGGGCTTCCTGGAACATTTCACGCTGCGCGTCGGTGCCCGATGCGAGCTCGAGCGTGATGTCTTCGCCATGCCGCAGGTGCAGTTGCTCTTCGGCACAGATGCGCTTGAGGACTCGCGTGTAAGGCGCGTACGACGAATCGAGCAGTGCGGCCTGAGTGACCAGCGCGGCCCCGTCGATCAGCCAGCCGATGATCGCAACGTCCCCCCAGTGCTTGACGGGGTAGTGGAAGACGTTGTGGAACTTGGACTTGCCGGTGACCAAGTCGTAGTACATCGCGTCGCGGCTCTTGCCGAGGTCTTCGGCGACGCGATAGAGAAGCTGAGCGTGACCGACCTCGTCCTGGATCTTGGCGCAGAGCGACATCTTGCGTTTGAGAGAGGGGGCCGCCGGAAGGCATTCGCGCTCGGGTAGGGCACCCATGATCTCGGAATTCGCATGCATCTCGATGAACTTGAGGACGCCGTTCCGGTAGTCATCGGGCATCCAGTCGGTGGTCTCGACCTTGTCGCCGCCGTTCACTTTGTCGGTGAATCGAGCGAGCTTCTCCTCGTAAGTCATCGCTTTCCCCTCTCCGGCGTTTCGCCGGCGTCTCTAGTCCCTATGCCCTGCAAGATCAACTCGGCGAATCGCTCGCCGATCTCGGCCGGTCCCAGCTCGCCGCCGGGCCGGTACCACGCGTACGTCCAGTTGCCTGCCGACAACACCAAGCGAGCGGCGAATCGAACATTGGCGTCCGACCGGAACTCGCCGGCTTCGATCCCGTCTTCGATGATCGCCCGCACGATGTTTTCGTAACGATCCCTTTTCATCTGCACCCGATCGCGCAACGGCTCGGACAGGTACCGCCATTCGTTGAGGAAAACGGTCGCTGCGTGCAGATGCTCGATGGCGGTCTCGACATGTCCAACAAGCAGCACGCGCAGGCGAACCGCGGCGAACGCTTGCATCTGCAGAGCGCGCTCGCCCCGCTCGAGGAAACGATCGGCACCCTCGTCCACGACGTCGAACAACAGCTCCTCTTTCGATCCGATGTGCGCGTACAAGGAGCCCCGCTGTAAACCGAGCGCGTCGGCGAGGTGCTGCATCGAGGTTCCGTGGTAGCCGCGTTCGGAGAAGAGGCGCGCCGCGGCGCGCACCATCTCGGCACGCCTGGGACTCGTTGCGACCCTGTCGATCACCTGCGCCATGGAGCCTCCGTTGATGGGTCGTTATCGAACGGACGAGCCGAACAGCCCGACCGAACAGCCCGACCGAACGACCGTTTGTTTGGAGCCTAACGCCATTTATCCTTCGCCCATGCCCGTGGACCGCGCTGCGCCCGCCGCCAAGCGCACGCCGGAGATCCTCAAGCGGCTGAAGAAGGCCTATCCCCAGGCGGGGATCGCTCTCGTCTACGGCACGCCTCTGGAATGTGTGGTGGCCGTGATCCTCTCCGCCCAGTCGACCGACGCTCGAGTCAATCTCGT
>JAXDJM010000173.1:0-7817 GCA_034665605.1 Actinomycetota bacterium
GTGCGCGTGGTCTCAGCCATCAGGTGTTCCTCCTAGGTAGCACCGCCGGCGAACGGCGGCATCAAGGTTACCGCGGCCCCCTCAGAGACGACTTCGTCGAGCTCCACCCGGTTGCCGTCGACGAGAACCATGGAGGCCAGAGCACGTGGGACCGACAACGCTTCAACGACGTCGGCCACGCTCGCTCCATCTGGAAGATCGATCACGACCGGGCCCTCGCCGGCGCCCGGAACTCGCTCGCGGAGAGCACCGAAACAAACGACCGTTATGCGCATGCTCAATCCATCCCGCGACGGGATCCGACGATCGTCCGTACCACTGCGAACAAGCGATCCGCGGCGTCCGCCTCGTCGCCTGGGGCGAGCAACAACGTGAGCGCCTTGAAGTGATGCGCGAGCGCGACCCCACCGTCGGTCGGCGTGTCGCGCCAGTCACGGATCTCGGCTCCGGCGTCTTCGGCTGCTTGAACGAGACCGCCGAAAGCCCGGCGCGCCTTTAGAACTCCCTCTTGCTCGGCGGCGGCAACGGGACCGGTTCCCATCTGCTCGAGATTCAATATCGACGCCGCTCCGAGACTCTCGCCGCGCTCGCGCAGCAAGGCTTGGATCCCTTCGTTGCCCGCGCCGGAGGCACCGCCAAAGACGATCCAGACATCGGGGAGACGAAGCTCCCCCACTCGCAACGCGACCTGAACCGGGATGTCTCTATCGTCACCCGATGCGGGGAGGTCGTGGGAGCAGATCCACACGCACACCGCGCTCAGCACCGCCGCGATCAACCCTCCGAGGATCTCTGCACGAGCAGCATCATGTGTCCCGAAGATCCATATTCCGGCCGAGATCGCCGGCACCGCCACGAGGATGAAATGCACGGCCAGCGTCGCGTACCGCAACCCCTGACCCAGCGCGGCATGCCAGGCCGACCAACCCTGGATGCCGTCAAGCCCCGCAAACACCACAACGCGCGGCGACTGGGACGTCATGCCCACGACGTTGTGGCTCGTTGCTCGACGAGGCGCTAAAGAAGCCCGTCCTTCTGTATCTCGCGCGTAGAGGACGATCCCGACCAAACCAAAGCCGAACGCGAGAAGTGGGACGACGCCCACCAGCAGAGCACCGGCCGCGCTGATCGCAAGGTCGAGCGCAAGCCACGGAGCTATCGACGTGCGAGCCGGAAAAGCATCGACCTCAACGTCATACCCGGATGCCGAGAGTCGCGCCGCGCACCATTGCGCAGCGCGCGCCTCTGCCTTCGATGCGGCCGGTCGGACCGCAGAATCGGGATGAGCAGGGTCGACGACTTCCACCCTTGGAAAGATACGAGCGTGTGGAGCTTTTAGTTCACGCCCGGGATCGATTCCGGTTCGGAATCGTCGACTTGGTCGTCATCTGTCAGATCGACACTCTCACCAGCGAGATGCGTCTCGGTCGGGATCGAAAGCGAGATGACCTCACCCGAGCTGACGTCGTGTCCCGCGCTGCAGAACACTCGCCACGTCGACTCTGCCAGCTCGCAGGCAGCGATCATCTGCGAGCCATCCGAGTTCATCACGACGTTGTCGTAACTGAGAACTCGCAGACCCTGGAGCGACCGCCCGCACCGTGGACAGGAAGAGATCATCGGCCCTCCCGCAACAGCTAGGACCTCGGGTGTTTCGGACTCGCCTATCGTCTAGCGAAAAGGAAGATTCTTCCATAGGCACTTCTACGTACGGTTCGCTCTGGGCGCCGGCCTGCGCGACGGCCTGGTTCGCTGACTGTTACTTCTCGATCGGGACGCCTACCAGGCTTCCGTATTCGGTCCACGAACCGTCGTAGTTGCGCACGTTTTCGAAACCGAGCAGCTCGCTCAGGACGAACCATGAATGCGACGAGCGCTCGCCGATCCGGCAGTACGTCACGACGTCTTTGTCCGACGTGATGCCTTCTGCCTTGTAGAGCTCGACGAGCTCATCGGCGGGCTTGAAGCTGCCGTCGTCCTTGACCGTCTTTGACCACGTGATGTTGGCCGCGCCCGGGATGTGGCCGGGCACCTGAGCCTGCTCTTGCGGCAGGTGCGGCGGTGCCAGCAGCTCGCCGCGGAACTCTTCCGGCGAGCGAACGTCCACCCACGATGACGGGCTCTCGACGCGGGTGAGCACCTCGTCGCGATGGATGCGCAACTCGGGACGCTCTGAGCTGAGCGAGTAGGTCGTTGCCTGACGGTTGGGCTCGTCCTGAGTCAGCAACTTGCTCTCGAGCTCCCACTTCTTGCGCCCCCCGTTCAACAACTTGACGTTGTCGACGCCTCTGTACTTGAAGAGCCAGTACGCGTACGCGGCAAACCAGTTGTTGTTTCCGCTGTAGAGCACGATCGTCTGGTCGTTGGAGATCCCCTTGTCGCCCAAGAGCTTGGCAAGCTGTTGTGCCGAGACGAACTCGCGGCGTGGGAGATCGTGCAACTCGGACTCCCAGTTGATCGAGATCGCGCCGGGGATGTGCCCCTTCTCGTATGCGTGGGTGTCTTCGTCAACCTCGACCAGCGCGATGTTCGAATCATCGATGTGTTGCTCGATGTAATCGGTCTCGACGAGCGCATCTGCATTCGCGTAATCAGCCATCTGCTATTCCTCCTTGTCCTGCATCGGTCACTTTCATCTCTGCGATCAAGTCACGTAATCGAGAAGCTTGGCTTTGCGCGTCACCCAGGATCCGTTCGAGGATCCGGAGCTCGACCTCGAGATCGTCGACCGACTTGGATGGGCCCGAGTCGACGTCGACCCCTGCTTCGGACAGGGCCGAGGCTTCGCCCTCCCACGTGAAGTACACCTTGGCGGGGCGGCCCTTGCTCTGTCTGCGGGTCTCGGTTGCCAGGAACCCGGCCTCCACCATCAGGTCGAGGTGAGCCCTAGCCACGTTGGGATGGATGGAGAAGTGCTCGGCGATCTCCTTGACCGTCTTGGGGCCCGATCGGAGCAGGTGCGCCAGGATCGCAGCACGGGTGGGAAGCGATAGGACCTTCGCCGTGCGGGTCGCGGAATCGTCACCAAGCCTGGACATGGATGATTGTTATCACGAGTTTACGGGTTTTGCAACTTGCTAATAGTGCTAAAGCCTAAAGGGCTGTTTTTGGACCCTGCTCGAGCGCCTCGAGAAGCGTGTTCCATCCCAGCAACGCGCACTTGATCCGGACCGGGTACTTCACGACCCCTTTCAACGAGACGAGGTCGCCGATCTCGTCGGCATCTGCCTCGGCCTCGCCGGCCATCATCTTCTTGATCGACTCGGCCAGGGAGCCGGCGTCCTTGGCCGACAAGCCCTTGACCTTCTCGGTCATCATCGAAGCGCTCGCTTGAGAGATCGAGCACCCCTTTCCATCGAACGCGATGCCCTCGAGGGTGTCTCCGTCGAAGCGCAAGAAGAGCTCTATCTCGTCCCCACACAAGGGATTGTTGCGCTCGAGGGCGACGTCGTGCGGATCGAGCCGGCCCTTGTTACGCGGTGTTCTGTAGTGATCCAGGATGACCTCTTTGTAGAGCTCCTCGAGGCTCAGATGAACCACCCCTTCGCCTTGTCGAGTGCAGCGACGAGCGCATCGACATCTTCTTCGTCGTTGTAGACGTAGAAGGAGGCACGTGCCGTCGCTGGGACGCCGAGCTTGCGCATCAACGGCTGCGCACAGTGATGGCCGGCACGGATGCACAGCCCTTCCTGGTCGAGGATCGTCGCCATGTCGTGCGGATGCACCTCATCGAGATTGAACGACACCACACCACCGCGGTCTCGAGCATCGGGGGGCCCGTAAACGTGTGCTCCCGCTTCCGTCAACTTCTCCATCGCGTAACGAGCGATCTCGATCTCGTGAGCGCGAACCTCATCCATGCCGAGGCCCTCGAGGTATTCGACCGCGGCCCCCATCCCAACCGCCTGGGCGATGTTCGGGGTTCCGGCTTCGAATTTGTATGGGATCTCGTTCCACGTCGCGTGGTCGGCCCACACCTCAAGGATCATCTCGCCGCCGCCGTGGAAGGGAGGCATCTCCTCGAGCAGGTCCTCGCGTGCGTAAAGGACACCGGCCCCGGTGGGGCCGCACATCTTGTGCGCCGAGTAAGCGAGGAAATCGGCATCCAGCTCGTCGACGTTGAACGACATGTGCGGAGCAGCCTGCGCCGCGTCGACGAGGATGCGCGCGCCTACGGCGTGAGCCGCGTCGGCCAGCTCGCGCACGGGATTGATCGTCCCGAGCACGTTCGACATCAACGCAACCGCGACGATCTTGGTCTTGTCGGTTATGTACTCGCCGAGAAGATCAATCCGTAGCTTCCCCTCGTCGTCGATGGGGAGATGTCGCAAGACTGCGCCGTTCTCTTGGGCCAGTAGCTGCCACGGGATGAGGTTCGAGTGATGCTCCATCTCCGTGACGAGGATCTCGTCGCCCTCGGCCACGTTGAACCGGCCCCATGAGAAGCGAACGAGGTTGATCGATTCGGTCGTGCCCTTGGTGAAGACGATCGACCGGGTGCTCCGTGCGCCGATGAAGCGAGCACACGCAGCGCGCGCTCCTTCGTATGCAGCAGTCGCGAGCTCGCCTAACTCATAGATGCCGCGATGCACGTTGGCGTTCTCGTGCTCGTAGAAGTGCACCATCCGATCGATGACCTGACGGGGCTTCTGCGACGTCGCGGCAGAGTCGAGATAGACCAACCGCTTGCCGTGAGCGAGCGTCTCGAAGATCGGGAAATCTTTGCGGACGACCTCGACATCTAGCGACATGTTCGGCTCATTCTGAACCCGTTGTTACAAGGCATCTTCGATTTCCTCTACTGCTTCGATGTCCTTCTCGGACAAACCAAACTCTTTACCAACCTCAGCGTAACCCTCGGCTTCGAGTCGCTCGGCTAATTCGAAACCGCCCGACGTCACGATCTGCCCGGCCATGAGAACGTGCACGACATCGGGCCGGATGTAATTGAGCAACCTCTGGTAGTGAGTGATCAGAAGGATCCCGACCTCCGGGCCGGCAAGCTTGTTCACGCCCTCGGAAACATGTTTAAGGGCATCGATGTCGAGCCCCGAGTCGGTTTCGTCCAGGATCGCCAGCTCGGGTTCCAAAACGGCCATCTGCAAGATCTCGTTGCGCTTCTTCTCGCCGCCCGAGAAGCCTTGATTGACGTACCGGTCGACCAGCTCCGTTGGGATCTCCAACAGATCGACCTTCTCTTGCAGGTACATACGGAAGGCCATCGCCGACTTCGTGTCGTCGGAATGGATCGCGTTGTAAGCCGTGCGCAGGAAGTTCACGACCGAGACGCCGGGCACCTCGGTCGGATACTGAAACGCGAGGAAGATGCCGCGTTGAGCACGCTCGTCGGGAGCCAGCTCGAGGATGCTCTCGCCGTTGTAGCTGACCTTGCCGCCGGTTACCTCGTAGCCCGGGCGCCCCGTCAACACGTAGGCAAGCGTTGACTTGCCCGACCCGTTGGGACCCATGATGGCGTGGATCTGACCCTTGTCGACTTCGAGGTTCAGACCCTTCAGGATCTCGCGGCCCTCGACCTCGACGTGTAGGTCTTCGATCACCAATAACTTGTCACTCACTTCGTTTCACCCCTTGATCGTCATCCGCGGGCCGACCAGAACGAGGTCACCCTCGAGCTTCACTTCGTAAGCAGGTTCGGGCTTGGTAGCCGGGAGGATCCGCACGCTCCCGTCCACGACGTTGAAGTGCGAACCGTGCAGCGGACATTCGACCTCGAGCTCGTCGGGATCGAAGTCGCCGTCGGTCAAGTATGCGTGTTCGTGCGTGCACACATCGCCGATAGCAAAGATGTTCGTGCCGACCCGGTAGAGCCCGACGAGATCACCTTTGTAGACGACCTGCTTCATCCCGCCGTCCGGGATCTCGTCAAGTTTTGCGACGGTCTCGTAGTCGGCCATCAGACGGCGACCTCAAGTCGCTGTTCGCCCTCGACCTTGGTTGCGATCGCATCGGAGAGCTCATCGCGGACCGAGGGAACGCGGATCCGGTCCAGCACCTCGCCGAAGAAACCGAAAACCACGAGCTTCTGCGCGGTCACGCGGTCGATACCGCGGCTCATCAGATAGAAGAGATGCTCCTCTTCGACCGGTGAGACCGTCGCACCGTGCGTGCAGCGAACCTCGTTTGCTTCGATCTCGAGCTGCGGGACCGAGCGCGCCATCGCGTCGTCCGACAGCACCAGGTTCCTGTTGGCCTGATAGGCATCGGTTCCTTGGGCCAGTCGAGCGACGCGGATGAGACCCGAGTATTCGGATCGGGACTTCTCTTTGAGCGCGCCTTTGTAGAGCAGGTCCGAGGTCCCATGTGGCGCGTCGTGCGATTGCAGCGTTCGCTGAGCGAAGTGCTGGTCACCGTCCGCGAAATACAAGCCGAGCATCTCGGAGAAACTTCCCTCGCCCTTCAGCACGCACTCGACCTGCGTGCGCGCGAACGAGGAGCCGAGGTTCACCGCGAGGCTTCTGACGGTGGCGTCGCGATGACCGGTAAAGCGCTGCGTCTGGAAATGGGTCACGTTGCGACCCCACGCTTGGAGAGAGATGTAGTTGACGATCGCGCCCCGGCGCGCCTCGACCTCGACGACGCTCGAGCTGAGAGCTGCCTCTTCTCCATCGTCCGAAGCAAAGCGGTCGACAAAGGTCAGGGCTGCCTGTGGCTCGACCACTATCGTCGTGTGCGGGAACGTCGATCCCCCGGCGGTGACGTGGCGCGCCACCTCGATCGGTAGCTCGACCTCGACCCCTTGCGGGACATAGACCAGGACGTCATCCGAGTGGAACGCTGCGTGAAGGGCGGTGAACCGGTGCTCGTCTGTCGCCACATCGGTGAAGAAGTGATCGCGCAGCAGGTCGGGATGCTTCGTTGCTGCGTCCCGGAAGCTCTCTACGATCACGCCCTTGGCGGCGATATCGGGAGGTAGATCGAGCTCTATCGCCGCGGGCACGGGGGCCGCGAAACGCTCGAAGTCGAACCCCCGGACGTCGACGTAGCGCCACTCCTCGCCCTTGGGGTCGGGATCGTCGAGCTTCTCGAAGACGTCGAAGGCGTGGAGCCGGCGGTCGGTGAGCCAGCCCGGCTCGCCCACCGCGGATGCCAGGTCTTCGATAGCCGAGCGGGTCAAACCAGAGGCCATACGGGGGGATTTCTCCTGCTCTAGCGGGTCGCGGATGTCTACTGATGCTAACAGTTAGGGTCGCCTAACCTTCCCCGGTCCGGCCTCACCGCTACGGACAGACGCCTAGTTAGGAGCCCAGGGCAAGATCCGCTAAGTGGTCGCCTATCAGGGGGGCGAACTTGAAGCCGTGCCCGCTGCACGGCGAGCCCACCACGATCGAGCCGTGGCGTTCCAGGATGAAGTGCTCGTCGTCGGTGTTCGTGTAGATGCAGGTTTCGGTCGCCACGGGGGTCGGGTCGATGCCTTCGATGCGGCCCGCTGCCCACTGCGCGATGCGGTCGACCGCCGCGGGTTCGACCACACCTTCCTCCTCGGGATCGGTGGTGGGCCCCGCTATATGGAAACCGGCCCGGACGACACCCGGGCCATAGCCCAGCGACGGTAACGCGTAGGCGGCGGGGCTCCCCCACTCGACGAACGGCAATGGGGGTCCCGCTGCCTTGAAGTACGCGATCGTCTCGCGCGACGGATGGACGTCGAGTTCGATGCCGGCACGTTCGAGCAACGGCTTTGCCCACGCTCCCGCGGTCACGACACAACTCCGTGCTCCGACATCCTCGTCGTCGACACGCAGGAGCACCTCGTCCGATCCGCTCGTGAGGTCGGTCACCGATCGATGCTCCTCGAT
>JAXDJM010000174.1:0-14575 GCA_034665605.1 Actinomycetota bacterium
TCCGACCGGTCTTGTCATCGATGGCCGCTGTCGGAAGAGTTCCCGCGCGCTGCAGACGAACCGAGTTCCCGAGGTAGGACTCGATGGTCACGGGCGGGCTGAATGCGAGCGGAGAGCCCGTGGGAACCATCCCGGCCCCTACCGCGGTCGCGGCCACGATGTTGTCCGAGCCCACGTTCTGACCTTCAGATTCGGGTTGTGACACCGGCGGGGCGGGTTCGGTGCTCGTGTCGAAGATCACGGTCAGGTCGCCGTTCGGTTGGATAACCGGCATCGTGCCGATGCCCTGGCCGGAAAAGATGACGCTCGGCTGGCTCCAGGTGGCGCCTTCGTCGTCGGAGTAACTGGCAAGCACCGGAACGACTCGATCCCACACCACGTAAACGCGCCCGTAGTGATGTCCGGCGGCCTTGCTGTTGTCGACGATGATCCAGTTCTTGTCGTTGAGGCCGCCGCCTTGATCGTCGATCGTGGTGACCGGCGGGCCCCATGTCTTGCCCCCGTCCTTGGACACGTTCGTGACGATGGCGCTGCGCAGCCCGTTATCGGAAGTGTCGTCGAACACCAAGTCGTTCGCGTAAACGACGTTCTTTGGCCCGAACGCAACGACGGCATCCGACGCTCGGTCGAACTGGCCGCTGCCGGAGTCGGGAGTAAGACCCGGGAGATTCTGGTTCAGCCACGTCTTTCCGCCATCGAATGTGGTCGCGCACCCGTTGTCCTGGTCACCGCCACCGTCGACGCGCCCGACCTGATAGCACGTGACCGCGTTCTTGGGGTTGGCCGGATTCACCGCGATCGAAGGTTCGATCGTCGTGTCTTTCTGTTCCGGCGGCGAGAAGTTCTGGAACGTGTACGTACCCGCAGCGCCGTCCCGGATCACCCGAGGCGCACTTTTCCTGTGAGCGGCCGTCGATCGGGAAGGAACGTGGGCGGGCGTTCGGGCCACGAGGGCCCCCACCAATAGACCCACCAAGAGCACGGAGAGCAGCGGAGTTTGTAGCCGTTTCATCTTGTCCTCCAATATGGCCGGCGCGGCGCGGAAAGTGCGACCCCATCCTCTATTTTCGCCGCAAACCGGACGAATCCCCCACGCCGGCCGAACTTATGTCAGTGGCAGGAGCCGGATCCGGAGTCGGTGAACCCCTGCGAGGTGTTCGGCACGAAGCGCCAGTCGTATCCGGTCGGATGAAGCGTCAGCTCGAGTACGCCGTAAGTACTGGTGTCCCTGACCTGCGAAGTCGGCTGAACGGTTCCTAGCTGGAGGTGATGATCGGCCCCGCCCGTCCCGGCGATGAACTCACGTATCCCGTTGGGATCGGCTTGCTCGGAAGGGTTCTGCGGAGCGAATCGCTCGTACACATGCGCGTGAGCGTTGACGATCACGTCCGCCTTGGCGTTGTAGAGGTCGTTCCAGAACGCCGTGTACGAGGAGTTGTTGCCGACCGACCCCGAGGTAAAGCTTGGGATGTGCCAGTAGGCGAGCGTGCAGAAGTTGCTGTGGGCTGCGAGATCGGCCTTCAGCCACTGCTCTTGCGGCGAGCCGGCGGCGCAACCGACGTTGGCTCCCTGCCCACATGTCGAGTTCAACGCGATGAGGTGCCAGCTCCCGATGTCGTAGCTGTAGTAGCCCTTGGTTGCGTCGCCGGCGGCGCTCCCCCAGTACGAGTAATAGCCATTCGCGGGGTGAGCCGATGAGCTGTCGCACGTGGTGTGCGGCTGCCCGCTGTACTCGGCCTCGGTGCCGAACTCATGATTGCCGACCACCGGGCGACTGATCGACTTGAAGCGACCCCACGTCTTGTCGTAGGCCTGCTGGAACGCGGCGAGGGGGCTGCAGTCGTACTGGTCGTCGCCCAGTGGAAGCACCGCGGCCAGGTTCTGCCCGGTCATCAACGCCGCTACCGAGCGGTCTTGGCAATCGCCGTTCATGCCGGCACCGCCGTTGAACTCGGGATCGAGCGGATCGCACGAGATGTCTCCGGCCGCGGCGATGACCGGATCGCCACCGGTCCCAGGCGCGGTCGCCGTCGGCGATGGCCCCGGCGAGGGGGGCCCGATCGCGGCGAGAACCGGAGCGGTTTGCGCCGATGTCGCAGTCGTTGATCCCGCACCGTTGGTTGCCGTCACCGAGACCCTCAACGTCGCGCCTATGTCGGTAGAAGTGACCTTATAGGTCGAGGCAGTAGCACCGGGGATGTCGTTGCAAGCTCGCGTTGCCGCCGCGTAGTGAACCGAAACGCGGGCCGGGCTCAGCGCGCTTGGATACAAAGAGACGTCGTCCAGGAACTCGTTGCCGAACTCCCCACCGCGGCCAAGCTCGACCGCTGAGGTATCCGAAGAGCTGGGCCATGTGATCCCGGTGTAAGTGGTGTCGAGAGCCCCATTCACGAACCATCGCAAGGTCGCCGAGGCCGCGTCGTAGGTAACGACGTAATCCTTGTATCCACCACTCGACAGCGCGCCTGCGGCGGACACCTTTCGCCCGTCGACGCCTGCGCGCTTGAACGTGGGACGAAGATCGGACCCGTACCAGACGAGGTAACCCGTTGCGCCCGAACCGGAATTTCCCTTGTGCAGAACGCCCGGCCACGTGTTCGCGTACGCGCCCAGCTTTGCCCAGAACTCGATCGAGAAGTTTCCGTTCAGACGGAGCCCGGCACTGTCGGCAACACTGACCTCACCGGTCGACCCGTCGAAACCCGCCGCCCCATTTCCATCGGCAACCCCGCCGGTAACTCCTAGCGTCGTGCCCCCGAGATAGCGACCCGTGTTGGCGTTGCCACTGGAGTCCGCGGCCGTCGTTCCCGCCGATTCGCCGAGGCGCCAATACGCGACCGGCGCATCGGCGAGTACCTGCGCGGCGTACCCGCAGCACCGCTGCCATGCGTAGGCATACGAGGTCGGCGAGCCCGTCCAGCTCCCATTGGAGGCACTAAGGGTTTCGCCCTCACGCGCAGTGCCGGTAACGGATGGAGCGGTTTGCGCTACCGGTTTGGATACCGGCGGCACGGATGCAGATGGCGAAGGAACTGGACTCGAGGAACTAGGCGATGGGGGCGGAGACGACGGTGGCGGACTCGACGCGCTTGTCACCGTCGCCGTGCGGTCGGACTTCGCAGAAGCCGAGCCGCTCGAGTTCGTGCCGGTCACCAGGACCTGAAGGCTGAAACCGACGTCTGCGGGGGCCGGCGCGTAGCTCGAGTTTGTCGCGCCTGCGATGTTGCTGCACCCGGCCGCCGCCGCGAAATGGTTGGCGATGGTGGACGCGCCCAGCGACCGTCCGTACAGCGCGACCTCGTCGAGCGTTTCGTTCGCTCCTTGGTCGCCGGTGCCGATCTCCAGATTCGCGGTCGTGGTGTTGGTCGGCAGAGTGACGCCGCTGTAGGTGGTGTCGGGTGCGCCGTCGACATACCAACGAAGGCTCGATGCGGCAGCGTCGTAACTCAACGCGTAGTAACGGAAAGTGGTGCTCGACATAGCACCTGCGGCCGACGTCTTACGGCCGTCGAACCCGGCACGCTTGAACACCGGCTGCAAGTCCGCGCCGTACCAGATCAGATATCCGGTCGAGGCCGAGCCCGACGCTCCCTTCTTCAAGATCCCGGGCCACGAGTTGATGAACGAGTTGGCCTTCGCCCAGAACTCGATCGTGAAGCTGCCGTTCAAACGCGCAGTGGAGGAATCGGGTACCGCGACCTCTTGCGATGCCCCGTTGAACGAGACGGCCGTGTCGCTGCCAACAGCGCCGGGTACGCCGAGCCGCGGCCCCCCCAGATACGACCCCTGGTGACCGGCACCCGAGGAATCCGCTGCAACCGAGCCGGACGATTCGCCGAGACGCCAGTACGCGGCAGGCGAGTCCGCCTGGACCGTTTGCGCGTAGCCCGTCGGTCCTCCGCAGCGTCGCCATTGATAGGAGTAGGAGGTAGGGCTCCCCGACCATGTTCCGGTGCCGGCCGTGAGCACCGAGCCCACTTGGGGAGTACCCGAGATCGTGGGGGCCGAGGTGTTCGCAGGGAGCGCGGTGGCCGCTCGCGGCCCGGCGATAGCGATGCCGGGAACGATGACGCTCAGGGCCAGAACCGCTCCGATCGCCCCCGACCAGCGCGTAAGCCGAGTTCCAGCACCGTGTCGAACCACGTTCTCAAGGGTGGCAGAGCCCAACAGCTCGCGTAATAGCCCATATCTCCCATTTCTCGATAGCCACCACGGCGAGCGTCGACCCAGGAGTGGGCGTCCGAGTGGAGAAATATGTCCCAAAAGAACGCTTTTCCATCGACCGGGAGGTCCACATGCCTAGTGCGGTTCGACGTTTGTTCGCTGTGCTGCTGACGGTGGCGCTACTGGTGGGGGCGGGTTTGGCCGCGAGGCTGCCCCACTCGCCGTCTCGTGTGACGACTGCGCCCCAGGCCGCGACCGTTCGAACCGCCGCTTCGGACGGCGAGGACGAGGCTCCCGAGGACGCCTTTCTGACCCAGCGCCTGATGGGCGGCGGCACGGTCACCCCACAAGTGCTCCGCTCGATCGATCGTCAGAGGCGCGCTGTCGCAGCAACGACGCGCGCCTACACCCCGGCTTTGGCACGTAAACACTGGCGCTTCGTTGGCCCAACGAACATCGGAGCCCGAGTTACCGACGTGGTGCCCGACGTAAGTCGCAAGAACACCGTCTACATCTCGAGTGCTTCCGGAGGCGTCTGGAAGTCCACGGATGCCGGCAACAGGTTCAAACCGATCTGGAAGAAATCGATGCCGCAAGCATTGGGAGCGCTGGCGATGGGCTCCGACGGAACGCTGTGGGCCGGAACCGGTGAATCCAACCCGGGCGGTGGATCGATCACCTACGGAGGCAACGGCGTTTACAAGTCGACCAACAGAGGCAAGACGTGGCGCAACGTCGGTCTCACGAACTCGAGCACGATCGGCCGCATCATGGTCGACCCCAAAGACCCCAAGCATGTGTTCGTTGCCGTCACGGGTGATCTGTACGCAACCGGCGGCCAGCGCGGCCTGTACGCAACGACCAACGGAGGCAAGTCTTGGAAGCGCGTAATCACCCCGGACAACAACACGACCGGCGCGGTCGACGTCGCCATCGATCCGAAGAATCCCAAGAACGTTCTCGCTGCGACGTGGGATCGTTTCCGCTACCCGGATTACCGGCGTTACGCGGGGCCGGGCTCCGGCGTGTACCGATCGACCGACGGCGGCAAGACGTTCACGCGCTTGACGGCGACGAACGGACTGCCTCCCGGCAACAACGACGCCGGTCGTATCGCGGTGATCATCGATCCATCGCATCCACAGAACGAGTACGCGCTTTATGCAAACGATACCGAGGGTCTGTTCGACGGGCTCTACAAGTCGACCGACGGCGGCCAGACGTGGACACTCTCGCCGGGCTCGAAGGACCTTCCGGATTCGCAGTTCGTATACGGCTGGTGGTTCGGTCGCGGTTACGTGGACCCCAAGGATTCCAACCACATCTTCTTGATGGGTTACATGCTGTCGGAATCCACCGACGGCGGACTGAACTTCTCGGTGAACTCGGGAACCCACGTCGACTACCACTCACTCGCGTGGGATCCGAACCATAAGAACCGTGTCTATCTGGCGAACGACGGCGGGATCTATAGATCGGACAAGAACGGCGCGTCCAACTCGTGGATCCACTCGCAGTACGAGCCGTTCAGTCAGTTCTTCTCTGTCGACGTGTCACCCAAGGATCCGACGCTGATCAACGGAGGCGTTCAAGACAACGGCTCGTTGCGTTCGTGGGGCGGCAAAGGATGGAACTCCTATTACGGCGGGGACGGAACCGAGAACAGGATCAATCCCAAAGATCCGCAGAACGTTTACGCGTGCGCGCAGTACGGCGACTGCGCGGTTTCGACCGACGGCGGTAAGACGATGAACGAGTTCGATCAGCAAACTGCCTCCGATCGGCACGGATGGTTGTCGCCCATCGAGTTCGACCCCAAGAACCCCAGCACCGTCTACTACGCCGGGGACATCGTGAACAAGTCCACCGACAAAGGGTCGACGTGGACGCCGATCAGCCCCGATCTCGCGAGTGGAGATGCGGGACAGGAGACGAACCCTCTCTATGCCGCGCATTACGGCACCGTTACTACGCTCGCGCTCACGAAGGCCGACACGAACGTGATCTGGGCGGGTACCGACGACGGCAAGCTGTGGGAAACGACGACGAGCGGGCCCACGTGGACACAGATCACGAATCAGAACCTCCCGACGCTGTGGATCACCCGCGTTGCGATCAGCCAGAAGACCGCAAACGCCGTCTACGTGACGTTCTCGGGCTACCGTCAGGGCGATCACGCCCCGTACATCGTTCGCACGCTCGACGGGGGCAAGACGTGGTCGAACATCACGGCGAACCTTCCGAAGGCGCCGGTCAACGACGTCATCCTGGTCGGCAACACGATCTACGTCGCGACCGACGTCGGCGTTTACGCGTCGAACGCAGCGCAGGTGCACTGGCTGAAGGTGGGCCGTGGGCTTCCGCTCGCCCCCATCACCGACATCAAGTACGTGCCGACGAATCGCAACCTGTACGCCGGAAGCTTCGGACGAGGGATCTACCGGATCAAGCCTCCGAGATTCTGAAGGGCGTTAGGGAAGCGCCATTTAGCCGTCTGACGTCCCTAGGGCCGCGCGCCATGTGGGGTACGCGGGTGTCCACGACGTCTCGCTCTTGATCTTGGCGTTGGAAGCCCCGGGGAGCTCGGTCATCACGTAGACGCCGTAACGTCCGGCAATCGGTCGCGCGACCACGGCCGGGATCCGCATCGGCTTAGGTGCTCCGACCGCGCGGCAAAAAACCGGTATCCATTCGCGCGCCGTGGCCGGGGCGTCGTCGACTACGTTGTAAGTGCCGGGCGGTGCGTCGCCGAGCATGGCGACTGCAGCCTTCGCAGCATCTTCGACATGGATGAACGAGGTGACGCCGGTGCCGGTTCCGACGATCGGAAGACGTCTCTTCCGGGCTTCTGCCGCGAGAAAACCGTCGTGCGCGTATTGAGTGCCCGGCCCGTAGAAGAACCCGTAGCGCAAAACGACGCCCTCCATATCCGCGGTGACGATCTGTTGTTCGTGTGCGTGGATGGCCAGGTTCACCGAAACCCATTCTTTTGGTGCATCGAGATATAAGGGCGCGTCCTCACCCTTGATCGGCTCACCTCCCGGCGCGTAGGCGAACGCGATGCTCTGGGCAATGATCCGCCTCGTCCCGGCGCGGAGTGCACCGGCGATGAGATTGGCCGTCCCTTGAGTGCGGAGTCGGTTCGTCGGTTCAAGGGCCAACGCGATCTTCTTCGGGGGGATCGCCGCCGGGATCGCCGTCAGCTGGTGGATCAAAACTTCGGGTGCGGACCCCTCGACGGCAGCGATCATCGCGTCCCGGTCGAAAGCATCTCCCACGACCGCCCGAGCCCCTGCCCTCTCGAGGCGCCCTGCGGTGGCGTCAGAACGCGTGAGCACGGTTACCTGGTGACCGAGCTCGATCAGAGCCGACAAGAGAGGCCGCCCGACGGCGCCGGAGCCGCCCGCGAGGAAGATCCGCATCCCTGGACTATCCCAGACGGGACGACCCTGTCACGGCGGCAGGAATCGTGTGCCGTTTTGTCCAACTTGTATGCAAAGAGGAGTTCTTCACTATCCCGAAGGGGGCCCCGCACGATGCGCAGAAGCATCGCAGCTCTTATCGTCGCACTGCTCGCGATCGCCCTAACCACAGCATCTCAAGCAGGCGCGCAGCCGTCGGCCGCCGAGCAATCCGCCAACATAAAAAGGCTCGCGCAGGTCCCGATCATGATGGGCAAGGACCTCAAGGCCGAGGGCTCCGACATGGCTTTCAAGGGCAACCTCGCCGTCGCGGGCTCGTATGAAGGCATCGGGTTCTTCCGGATCCTGCCGCAGGCCCCCTATCTCAAACAACTGTCCTTCTATCAATGCCCTGCGTCCCAGGACGACGTCTCGATCGTCGGGCATTACGTCATCGCGTCGATCGACTCTCCAAGCTCGAACAGCGTGCACAACGCGGTTTGTAACAACACCGACGATTCGACGGGCAAAGAAGGCATCCGGGTGATCGACATATCGAACCCGTTGCAGCCGCGTCAGGTGAAGTTCATCGAAACCGATTGTGGTTCCCACACGCACACGCTGGTTCCGGACGGCGCAAAGACCTACATCTATGTCGAGTCATACCCACTCGGAGCGCCGACGTCGAACTGCAACCCTGAAAGTCACCGGAAGATATCGGTGATCGAGTTCCCCACGAAGGATCCGTCGCAAGCCAAAGTTGTATCGACGCCGGATGTGTCACCCGAGATCGGCTGTCACGACATCACGATATTTCCGGCCCGGCATCTCGCGGGGGCCGCGTGCATCGGCGAGACCGACATCTGGGACATCAAAGACCCCGCCCATCCAAAGACGCTGTCGCGCATATTCAACCCGGGGATCATGATCCACCACGGAACCGGCTTTACGTGGGACGGCAAGTACCTCGCGATCGGTGACGAATTCGCCGGCTCGGTCACCGGCGAGTGTGCCGGGAACTCTCACAGCCCATCCGGTGCGCTGTGGTTCTACGACATCACAGATCCAACCAGTCCGTCGCTTGCGGGCTACTACAACGTACCCAGGACCCAAGCTCCACACGACACGAGCGAGTCGTACATCGCGTGTACGACGCACGTGTTCGGGATAGTTCCCACGCGCGATCCTCATAGTTACATCGCCACCGTCGCTTATAGATCCTCGGGGTTGTCGGTGGTCGACTTCAGCGACCCTGCCAATCCGAAAGAGATCGGCTACTACATGCAGACCGACAAGCTGCCTGACCTGTGGTGCGCGTATTGGTACAACGGCCGCATCTACACGAACGATCTGAGCTCGAAGCTCGGTGTCAGCGTGTACCAGATGGACGGTCTGGGCCGTCAGGACGCTCACTATTACGACGGCATCCTGAACCCGCAGGTACAGATAACGAACTTCGCAGACTGACGTCTTCCCGGCTTGCCTGGGATCGACGAACAGCCTCGTCGTTTAGCCTTTCTGGCAAACGAGGAGGTCAATAATCGTGAGATATCGACGGCTGGGAAACAGCGATCTGAACGTGTCCGATATCAGCCTCGGATCGTGGCTGACTTACGGGGTCGGTGTCGAACGCGACAAAGCCGAAGCGTGCCTGAAGCGAGCATTCGATGTCGGCATCAACTTCATCGACACGGCGAATATCTATGGTCGCGGTCGCGCAGAATCGTTCCTCGGCGAAGCACTCGAGGGGATCGATCGGTCGTCGTACGTCCTTGCTACCAAGGTCTTCTGGCCGATGACGGAGACCGACAGGGGCCTGTCGCGGCAACAGATCCACAAGCAGATCGACGCGTCCCTACAACGTCTTCGCACCGACTACGTGGATCTCTACCAGTGCCACCGTTACGACACGGAGACCCCGTTGGAAGAGACGATGGAAGCGTTGAGCGAAGTAGTCCAGGCGGGCAAAGCGCGCTACATCGGGTTCAGCGAGTGGTCCGCAGATCAGATCCGGTCGAGCTTCGAGATCGACGGTGTGACGGACTTCGTGTCGAGTCAACCTCAATATTCGATGCTGTGGCGGACCCCCGAAGAAGAAGTCTTCCCGCTTTGTGCCGAGCTCGGCGTCGGTCAGATCGTGTGGTCACCGCTCGCGCAAGGAGTGCTTACCGGGAAGTACGAACCGGGGCGGCCTCCTCCGTCAAACTCGCGCGCAGCCAGCGAGAGCATGGGCGGGATGATGGGTGACTTCTTCTCTGAAAACACTCTCGAACGCGTGCAATCGCTGAGGCCGATCGCCGACAAGGCAGGGCTATCGATGGCTCAGCTTGCCCTCGCGTGGGTCCTGAGAGACGAACGCGTGTCGTCCGCGATCATCGGAGCCAGCCGCCCCGAGCAGGTCGATGACAATGCAGCCGCCTCGGAGGTTGTCCTCGACGACGACACGCTGATGGCGATCGACGACGTCTTGGAAGGCGTCGTCACCTACTAGATCGCGGGCGGATTATGAGGAAACGCGCCCCAGCGCGTCATCGGCTTTTGCGCGTGCACGTTCCGCCTTCTCCTCGGCGCTGTCGGCGAGCCTGGCCGCGCGTTCTGCCTCGTCGCGCGCACGATCGGCTTGCCATCTGAGCTCCCGTGCAGCGCGCTCTGCCTCTCCTGCAGCGCCCGCCAGTCGCTCTGCCTCGGCACGTGCACGATCGTCGGCCGGTGAAGATGCAGTCTCGGCGAAAGCGCCCTCGAGATCACCGTCGAAGTCGGCTGCCTCGGGCTCGCGCTCGAGGATCCCGGCGCGCATGCGCTCTTCGGTTTCGTCGTCGCTCGCGGTGAGAAGGACGCGGGATATGCCATCTAGGGTCTGCGACGTGGCGGCGTGTCCAGACTCCTCGAGAACATCTCGAGCGACCGTCAGAAGAGCCGAGACCGCCCGCTTGCGCCGATCGACCGCGGCCCTCGTATCGGTCCCCGAGCGTGCGCTTCGCAGGTCCGCCCGAGCTCCAAGCAGGTCGTTCATCAGGTCATCGTGAGATCGAGCGAGCTGGTTGATGGTCCACACGGCAACCGACGGTTTCTTCAGGGTCTTGAGGGCCGCGGCGTCCCCCTTTCGACCGCTTGCCGCCAGCTCCTTCACAAGCTCGTTGCGCGTCGCCGTGAAGCGATCGAGCGGCACGCCGAAGAGCTGCGCCGTCTCTTCTGCGATGTCGTCAGGTCCGGATTGGGAGGGCACGGCTCGACCGTAGCGGGCGCGGGCGCATCGCGCCCTCGTGGGGCGCCCTAAGGAGACCGGTCAAAGAGGGACATTCCCCCCTTTATCTTTTGGCGCAGGACGCTAAATAAAGGCCCCTCCGGCGCCGAAGACAAAACATGAGGACTAGGCGGGTGTCTCCTATCCATGCCTATGTAGCAGCAGTTTCTGTCGTTGGGCTTGGTCTCCTTGCGCTGATCCTCGAGAAGACGATCGGTCACCTCGACATAACCGCGCCGGCATTCTGGGTGTTCGCCGCGTGCGTCGTGGTCGGCGAATTGGTCCCGATCCGCATCAATCACTCCCTGAACGTCACGGTGTCGAGCACGTTCGCGTTCGCTCTCTTGATGACGTTCGGGATGCCGGGAGCCATCGTCGCTCTGGTTGCCGCATGCGTGATCGATGACTTCAGACACCACAAGCCTGCTTGGAAGACAGCATTCAACGCCGGTCAGTATTCGTTCTCGATAGCTGCAGGCGGAGTAGCCCTTCACGCACTGACGAACCTTCCCCACCACGCACATCCGACCCTGTTCCAAGGACGCAACCTGCTCGGCATCGTCGTCGCGGCCTTCGCATTCTTCGCAGTCAATTGGACGATGACCGTCATCAGGATGGCTCTGGTCGAGGGCAAGCCCGTTGTGGCAACCGCGATCGAGAGCCTCGGACTCGAGACGGCTACCGATGCGATCCTGCTCGCCCTGGCTCCCGTGGTCGTAGCGTGCGCGAGTCGCAGTCTTCTGCTCATCCCGCTCCTTGCGTTACCCATGATTGCGGCCCACAAGAGCGCCAAAGTGTCCCTGAAAAACTTGGAGCTCGCCAAGAGCCTTAGCGAGCAGGCCGAGAAGAACCGTCACCTAGCACTGCACGATTCGTTGACCGAGCTCCCCAACCGAACCCTGTTCCACGAGCGGGTCGAGCACGCACGGCTTCTCGCGAAGCGGGAGGACGTGAAGCTTGCCGTCATCTTCTTGGACCTCGACCGCTTCAAGGAGATCAACGACGCGCTCGGTCACGCGAGCGGAGATGCGCTCCTGATCGAAGTAGCCGCTCGGCTCAAGAGAGTTCTTCGCGAGAGCGACACGGTTGCTCGACTCGGGGGCGACGAGTTCGGAGTCCTGCTCCCCGCCCTGCCCGAAGAGGGCAACGTGATCGCGGCCGTCGACACCCTTCTTGCCGCGTTCGACGAGCCATTCGTTTGGCCCGAGTTGACGCTGAAGGTCGAAGCGAGCATCGGCATCGCGCTCTACCCCGAGCACGGCACCGACGCGGGCTCGCTGATCCGTCACGCCGACGTTGCCATGTACGCGGCCAAGAAGACGAGTTCCGGGTACTCGGTGTACGCCTCGGATCAGGATCAACACACCCGCGATCGCCTCGCGCTCGTCGAGGGCATGCGCAATGCGATCGACGACGAGGGCTTCGATCTCTTCTACCAACCGAAGATGGACATGCGGACGAACGAGATCATCGGGGTCGAGGCTCTTGCAAGGTGGAACCATCCAGAGCTCGGTTACGTCCCTCCGGACACCTTTATCCCACTTGCAGAGCACACCGGTCTCATCCGACCACTGACGAGTTGGGTGCTGGAAGAAGCGATCAAGCAAGTACACGAGTGGCACAACGCAGGCATGATGCTTTCCGTCGCGGTCAACCTATCGATGCGTAACGTGTCCGACGTCGAGCTCCCCACTCAGGTGCGGCACTTGCTCGACAGATACAACGTGCCGGCCGAAAAGCTCACCCTCGAGATCACCGAAAGCAGCATCGCGGCCGACCCGGTCCGTTCGACGAAGGTTCTCTCCGACCTCCACGAGATGGGAGACGAGGTGTCGATCGACGACGTCGGAACGGGTCACTCGTCTTTGTCACGGCTAAGAGAGCTTCGGATCGACGAGATCAAGATCGACAGGTCCTTCGTCATGAACATGTCTCACAGCGACAACGACGCCGTCATCGTTCGTTCGACGATCGACCTGGGAAGAAACCTCGGTTTGCGAGTCGTCGCAGAAGGGATCGAAGACGAGATGGCGTTGCACCGGCTGGCGACGCTCGGATGCGATGTGGCTCAGGGTTATCACTTGAGCAGGCCGTTACCTGCCGCCGACGTTCACGACTGGTTCAAGTGGTACCAGCGCGAGGCGCTGGGTTCCGTCGTGGAAGACGAATCCGCCGCGGTCTAGCAGCTACGTCGTCTCCGTTCCTCCGCTCCCTGATCGGGCGCTGCTACAGGTCGGCGGCGGTCAGCTGGGCTTCGTACGGGCCATCGCCGGTTACTGCCGCCGCACCACAGCGAGCGGCCAACTCGACTGCTTGCAGAGGTGACAGCTCGGCCCCCAGGCCGTAGGTGAATCCACCCGCGAACGAGTCACCCGCGCCGTAGTTGTCGACGATCGGACCGGGCAATGTGGGGGCCGCGAACCTGCGAGGGCCCTCTCCCGAAACGAGCAACGTTCCGCCTCTCTCGCCTTCGGTGAGCGCAACGACCTTGGGTTCGGGGTCGAGGTCACCCGGCTGATAGGTCTCGGACGGATCGTTCGCGCTTCCGACGAGACCGTCGAGCAAAACTCGCGATCGTTTAACGACATCCAGGACACGAGACGTCGCAACGAGCACCGGTGCGGTCCGTCCGCGCTTCAGTACGGCCTCGTCTCCCGCCGTGAAGAAGACGGCATCGATCTCGTCGAGATCGTCCCACGGCAAGTCATCCGTCCCCGACACCGCGAGTCTGTTACCCAGAACCGTGATCGTTCGTTCGCCGTCGGGAGTGATGTGGGTGAACGCTCGACGCGACGGCTCGGATCTCCATGCCGCGTGCACCCGGAGCCCCATCGCCTGGAGCTCTGACTCGGCACGATGCCCTATGTCGTCGTCTCCGAGCGCGGTGAAGAGCGCGCATTCGCCGGCGAGCTTCAGTAGCTGGACTGCTGCCCCCGGTCCTCCACCGGCAGGCTCTTCCCACCAGCGGTCCGCATGAACGATGGATCCTCGTGGCGGGAGGTCACCAACGCGTGCGAACTGCACCCACTCGACGTGTCCGATCACCGCCACGCGCATGGAGCAAGCCTACGTAAGGCTGATCACCTAACCGCCGGCACCTTTCGGACGCGGGCAACCCCATCGAGCAGTGACCACACAGCAGCAGCTCCTTGGGCGGCACCTCTAGCGGCGTCATCGAGACCCGTCCGATCGGTCAGCGAATCCTCGATCGCATCCGCAAGTTCCGAGGAATGCTCGACGTCGAGCTCCGCGTGAAGATCGAAGTAGCGCGTTCCGTCACTATCGATACCGTAGAGCGTTCTCAACCCGTCCGCCTTAGTCCGAGCGACTTCGGGGGTTTGCGATTCGTATCCGTAAAGCATCCCCAGCGCAAAGGCCGTGCTTTCTTGTCGCGCGCCTTGAGAGAAGGTCTTCACGCACTCCTCTGTTTCGGGCTCGCTCGGCGAGCTCTCGAGCTGCTCTTTCCCGACTCCGACCGAGGATGCGAAGTCGATCCATAACCCGGCATGGTTGCCTTCGACTTCGTCTGAGAGATTGGACTCGACGATGGCGCGCTGACGGCCCGGGGCCATCCTCTCGGCGAGCACCGAGAGATAATCCGGGAACGCCTCGACCTGACGCCAGTACTGGGTCGAATAAAACCCAAGGTCCTCGGTCGAAAGCGAACCGTCGGCCCAAGCCTTGTAAAAGGGATGGTCGAGCAAACGGTACTCAGCAGTTCTTGCGTCCAGCACATCCCGCAACCCAGTCATCGTCGCCCTCCTTA
>JAXDJM010000175.1:0-2835 GCA_034665605.1 Actinomycetota bacterium
CTCGAACTGGGACTCGCTCGACGCGGTTCGCGCGGCAGAGGCGACCGCCGAGTACGCGGCCGCGATGAAGGAGATCAGGAAGCTCTTTAGCCAGACTCCTCTGGTGCGTCATTTCGAGACCGTCGAGCTAGAAGGATCCGAGGGCTAACTTCCCGCCGTCACGTCGGCGCGCGCCGCAGCAAGCGCTTGCTCGGTAGGCCACCGAGCGTTCGCGTGGGGGTCGAACGGGTCGATCCGCTCGCGCTGTTTTCTCGCAAGGCGATCCATCACGGCCAGCGCGCCGGGCTCTTCCTCTGCAGCTCTGAGCTCGAGCACGCCGGCCGCGACCGCTCGATCGAGGGAATCCGCACCGCGTTCGGTGCGAACGAGGATCATCGTCCAACCCTCCATGCCGAGACCACCGCACGATAGATCCGCATGCTCTGCAGCGAAGTCGGGGCAGTGATGGCACCACTCGTTCGCGAAAGGCCGCGCGTCTTTCAACGGGATCTCGATGTCGCGGCCGTCCTTCAGCGTGACTATGACGCGACCCTTGACGTTCACCTTTACGACGTCGGCCAGGTCGATCCCCATCTCCTGTTGCACCTTTCCAACCATGAATGCTTCGTAGTCGAAGGTTTCGCAGCACATCAGTCCGATGACCAGCTTCAGCGAGCGCGTCCATCGCTTGATGCCTTCGGCCGAAAGCTGTCTCACTGCCGTCGATTCGCACGACACTCCGACGAGGGCCACGTTCTTGAGCTTGGCCGCGGCGGCCTTCTTGAGCGCGAGCGGAGTGGCGCAGTACGTGTAGCGAGAACCCGCCGCACCGAGGAGCTCCTCGCTGGTACGAACGAGGGTTGGCTCGTCGAGCCACGCCACATCCTCGGATGGCGACGACACGACGGCCCCATCCAGTTCGCCGGTGTCGAGGCCCCACGACAGGAGCGCGGTGACGGCTCCCCCATCCTGACCCTTGGCGGTTATCGGGGCATAGGTCGCGCGAGCGAGTGTCTTGTATCGGTACTGACCTTCTGGTTGGTCTTCGGAGCGGCGCCTCTCGAACAGGGACTGCTCGATGATGTCGAGGGCCGGTTCGAGGCGAAGGCACGCCATCGCGCACAACGAACACCCCTCTTCACCGTGGATGCAGTTATCGAACGGAGAGTTCGGGTCGGTTTGCGTTGGGTCGAAGTCCTGAAGCGTCAGGACTTTGTGGGGGCATGCGACGATGCACGCCGAGCAGCCGCAACAGATCTCGGTAGCGACGATCTCCGAGTACAGGTGCTTCCAGTGCTTGCGCTCTTCCACGAGATCTATCAAGCCTCCGATCGTGCATCGGGGTCGGCACAGGTTATCTGCTGATCTAGGACGCCATACGCGCGTCTAGGCTGCCGGAGATGGATGCGGGCGTTATCCCAGTCAAGGCCCTGACCAGGGCAAATAGCCGTTTGGCGGGTTCCTTCGACGAAAGTGAACGCGTCGAGCTGGCGCGCGCTCTCTTGCTCGACTGTGTCGAGCTGTGCAAGTCGGCCGAGTCGCTGTCATGGACGTTCGTTTCAGACGACCCGGAGGTGCTCGAGGTCGTGACCGCATCGGGGCTGCGCGCTCTGCGCGAGGGATCGAGCGGTCTGAACGATGCTCTTCGTCAGGGTGTGCGCGACGCGCTCAAGAGGGACGCCGGTTCGGTCACGATCCTTCCGGTCGACATCCCGTTGACGTGGCGAGGGGACATCGACGATCTCCTGGATACCGGTGCAACATCAGACGTGGTCGTGGTGCCATCGGGCCGCGATGGGGGCACGAATGCGCTGTACATGTCACCCCCGGATCTGATCGAGCCTCACTTCGGCCCCGATTCCTTGAAGGCTCACATCGCGGCCGCGGACGAACGCGGGTACAGGTGCTCGGTGCTCGCGCTGCCGCGCGTCTCGCTCGACATCGACACTATGGAGGACGTCGAGTCGTTCTTGCAGTGGCCGGGCCGGCGACCTAACAACACGTCGGCGGTTCTGGAACGGTTGACCGCGCCGGCTTAGTCGGGCTGCACGGGCTCCGCGGTCGTTGCCGAGCTCTGTTCCTCGGCGATCTGCTCGGCGCGCTCGATCGCAACTTTCTCGGCGCGACCGGCCAATTCTTCCAGCCGCGCGGGGGTTGGCATCCTGATGCCCTCGGGCGATTGGAGAGCTCTTGCACCGGCGAGCACGCCCGCACCCAGCAAGATCAACACGATCGGCTGAAAGACCGAAGGTTTGGTCGGTGCTCCGAGATCCGCGGAGTTCGAGCGGGCGCTTCCCCATACGCGAGTCAGAGTGAAGCCGGCAAAGACGAACAGCGCCACGGCGATGACGGCCAGGAGTCCTTGCATGAAGCGCAGGGTCTTTCGCTGCCTCGTGGGAGCAAGGGGGCCGCGGTGGGCGCCTCCGGTCATCGCGCGCTTCATGGCTCAAGGGTAAGACGCGACGAGGGCCCGACAAACGCCGGGCCCTCGATCATGCGTTGAGTGGAGTGCTAACGACCGGAGACGAAGTCCTTGAACGTTGCTCCCGGCTTGAATGCCGGGACCTTGGTCGCCTTGACCTTGATCTCTTCGCCGGTCCGAGGGTTGCGAGCCGTGCGCGCCGAACGCGCTCTGCGCGAGAACGTGCCGAACCCCGGAAGCGACACTCGGTCGCCCTTCTTTACCTGCTTCTGGATGCTGTTGATGGTGGCATCAAGTACGTCGGACACCGTCCGCTTGGACTCACCGGTGGCCGCCGCTACGGAGTCGACGAGCTCCTTCTTGTTCAACGCGCTGCTCCCTCCTTGTGTGTGACCGGGCCTGAGACGGCGGCTACCCTACCGGCTCGGCACCCC
>JAXDJM010000176.1:0-2922 GCA_034665605.1 Actinomycetota bacterium
CGATGATCCCGACGAGGTACGGGCTCTCAAGCGCTCGATCGCGCGCCATCCCGTCGACCACTGCCCGGAGCGCGGCCGGCATCTTCATTTCGCCGATCGCGCTGCTCGGCTGGAGAAGGAGCTGAAGAGCCTCGACCGCAGGATCTCGCGGCGTACGGCGACACTCTCGAAACGTTTCGACCGCGTTCTCGAAGTTCTCGAGACGCTCGGCTACGTTCAGGACTGGACGCTGACCCCAATGGGCGAGCTGCTGGCCCGGATCTACAACGAGTCCGACCTGCTGGTCGCCGAAGGCGTGGAGCGCGGACTCCTCGACGACCTCGATCCCGCTGCCGTAGCAGCACTCGCATCGACCCTCGTGTACGAGGCCCGGGGTCCCGAGCCCTCCGTTTACACCCCGATGCCGACGGCCGGCACTCGAAAGACATTTGCGCGACTGATGAAGTTGTGGGAGCAGATCCACCAGGCGGAAGAGCAACGGGGGATCGACCTGACGAGAATGCCCGACGCCGGTTACGCGGGCCGGATCCACGCCTGGGCTTCGGGAGCCCCGCTCGACGAAGTGCTTCACGACGATGACGCTCCCGGCGACTTCGTGCGGGTCACCAAGCAACTGATCGATCTTCTAAGGCAACTATCGGGCGTCGCCACGACACCCGAGCTGCGGGCCAAGATCGACGAGTCGGTCGATGTAGTGAACCGCTCGGTGGTCGCGTACTCGTCACTCCAGCTGTGACGAGTAATGGCAGGATGTCGGCCATGAGAGAGGTTTTCATCGTCGACGCGGTCAGAACCCCGATGGGCCGTTACGGAGGCGCGCTCGCAGAGGTCCGTCCGGACGACCTCGCGGCACGCGTCATCGAGGCTCTCGTCGAGAGAAACTCGATCCCCGTCGACCGGATCGACGACGTCGTGTGGGGTGCTGCGAATCAGGCCGGAGAGGACAACCGCAACGTGGCGCGCATGGCGTTGCTCCTTGCCGGATTGCCGACCCACGTCCCCGGCGCCACGGTGAACAGGCTGTGCGGCTCGGGACTCGAGGCGGTGAATGCGGGGTACCGCGAGATCCGCTCGCAAGAAGGCGAGTTGATCGTTGCCGGTGGCTCCGAATCGATGAGCCGGGCACCTTTCGTTCTGCCGAAACAAAACAAGGCTTGGTCCCGGGATCAGACCGTTTACGACACGACCCTTGGGTGGCGTTTCGTGAATCCCCGGCTCGAAGAGCGCTTCGGGGTCGACTCGATGGGCCAGACCGCAGAGAACGTCGCCGCCGAGTGCGATGTCGCGCGAGAAGACCAAGACGCCTTCGCCCTCACAAGCCATCGACGCGCGGTTGCGGCACGCGATGAAGGCCGGTTCGTCGATGAACTGGTTCCGGTAGAGGTCGCCACCGGCAAGGGCGGTCTCATCACGATCGATGCAGACGAGCCGCCCCGGTCCGACACCGATCTTGCAAAGCTCGCCCGTCTCAAGCCGGCGTTCACTGCAGATGGCAGCGTCACGGCCGGCAACTCCTCTGGGATCAACGACGGTGCAGCCGCGCTTTTGCTGGCCTCGGCCGAAGAGGTCGAGCAGAACGAGTGGCACCCACTCGCACGCGTCGTAACTTCCGCGGTCGCCGGCGTCGAACCCCGCGTGATGGGACTGGGTCCGATCGATGCGACCCGTAAAGCTCTGAAGCGCGCCGGACTTGACGTAGTCGACATGGATCTGGTCGAGCTCAACGAGGCTTTCGCAGCACAAAGCATCGCGTGCATCCGCGAGCTCGGGCTAGATCGCGACAAGGTCAACGTCAACGGCGGGGCCATCGCGCTCGGCCACCCACTCGGTTGCTCGGGCGCACGGATCCTGACGACGCTCGTTCACGAGCTCCACCGGCGTGGCGCGCGCTACGGGCTCGCGACGATGTGCATCGGAGTAGGGCAGGGGATCGCCACGATCGTCGAGAACGTCGATCTTTAACCGGACGAAGGACGTGTCCGCGGCCGAGGAGCTTGCAGGACTTCTGGGTGCTCACCGGGTCAGCTCCGATCCCAACGATCTCGACCACCATTCGCACGACTGGTCTCCTGCGGCGTTGCAGAAAAAACGCGCGGGTGAAGCACTACGACGGCCCACTTGCGTCGTGCGCCCGGTGAACACCGAGCAGGTCGCCACGATCCTTCGATGGGCCCACGAAACGCGCACTTCCATCGTCCCCTTCGGTGGGGGATCCAGCGTTGTTAGGGGGATCGAGCCTGCCGATTGCGTAGTGGTCGACCTGCAGGCGATGGAGAACATCCTCCACTTCGACACCAAGAGCAGGTTGGTGACCGCACAGGCCGGCGTATGGGGGCCAGACCTCGTCCGATCGCTGGGGGCATGGGGATTCACCCTCGGTCACGAGCCGCAGTCGATCCGGCTGTCCACCGTCGGCGGATGGCTCGCGACACGTTCTGCCGGCCAACTCTCGGCGCGCTACGGCGCGATCGAGGACATGGTTGCAGGACTCGAAGCAGTGGTGCCCGGCGGCAGGATCGTGCGGTCCAAACCGATGCCTCGTCGATCCGTCGGTCCCGATATCGCGGGGTTGATGATCGGCTCGGAGGGAACGCTGGGGATCATCACCGAGGCAACGCTGCGGGTGCACCCGATTTCTCACGTGCGAGCCGATCGCTGCGTCACGTTCGATCACATGGCAGACGGAGTCACCGCAGCAAGAACCATCGCTCAGTCCGACCTGGGGCCGACTTTGGTGCGCCTGTACGACAAAGAGGATTCGATGCTGTTCGGTATGTCGATGGATGGATTCGAGCCGCGCCCTCTGCTGCTTCTTTCTTTCGAAGGGTTCGATGCCGACACGCGCGCGGACCGGGCGCTCGGCGCGTGCGGTGGACGAGCCGAGGATCCGAAACTTGTGGAGCACTGGTGGGAGCACCGTAA
>JAXDJM010000177.1:0-3563 GCA_034665605.1 Actinomycetota bacterium
TTGCAGTGCTCATGACCACCGTGCCCGATGCGGTCGCGCGGCGGTCGCTGACGGGCTTGCTCGTCACGTCGACCATACGCGCGGCCGATTCCGGGTGGCGCTCAGACATCAGGTTGCTCCGGCAGGCGCCAGACCTCTACGGTCACCTCGGCCCCCGCGTCGAGGTGCTCCTCGTCGGTGGGGAAACGCGCCACCCCATGAGCGCCGATGAGGCTCGACTGGATGTGCGATCCCTGGGGGCCGGTAGTGGTTGCCGCCCAGCCACCGTCGGCTTGCGACAGAAAGACTCGGACGAATTCCATGCGGCCGGCTGCCTTGTCGATCGGATTGGTTAAGCGTGCCGTGATCGTCGGTCGCAGCAGCGAAGAGCAGCCCCGCATCTTGCGGATCGCCGGCCGCGCGAATTGCTCGAAGGACACATGCACCGAGACCGGGTTGCCGGGTAGGCCGAGGAATGGAACCTCGCCCACGCGTCCCACGACCACGGGTTTTCCCGGGCGCATGGCAACGCGCCAGGCGTCGATCGCCCCGAGTTTCTCCACTGCAGCTTTGACGTGATCGTGCTTTCCCACCGACACTCCGCCGGAAGAGATAACGAGATCGGCCACATCGGCTGCGCGTTCGAGCGCCGCAACGACATCCTCGTAGACGTCTGCGGCTCGACCCATAACCACGGCAACCGCGCCGGCTTCCTCGACCAGCGCCCGCAGCGCGGGCGAGTTCGAGTCGTGGATCGCGCCGGGACGCAGTTCGGCTTCGGGTTCGACGAGTTCGTCGCCCGTCACCACGATGGCGACGCGAGGCGTCTTTCGCACCGGGACTGGAGAGACACCCATGGATGCGAGCAGCGCGATCTCCGCGGAGCCGAGCTCGGTTCCCGACGTCACGAGGACATCGCCGGAACGAACGTCCTCGCCTGCAGCTCGAACGCTACTTCCAGCGGCCGTACGAGCCTCGATCGTGACGCGGCCGTTCTGCTCGGTTGCTTGTTCGATCGGGCACACCGTGTCGGCGCCCGGAGGTATGGGAGCGCCGGTCATGATCCGCGCGGCCGTGCCGAGCTCGATCTTGAGATCGCCGGGGTCGCCGGCGCGGACCTCGCCGATCACTTCGAGCTCGATAGGAGCCCGAACCCCGTCTTCGCTGCGCAGCGCATATCCATCCATCGCCGAGTTGTCGAAACGCGGGAGGTCGTGGGGCGCTTTCAGATCCATCGCCACAACCGCGGCGCGCGCGTCCGCGACCGGCACGTCTATCTGTTCCATGATCGGGACCATCTTGAGCACGCGGGCGCGCGCTTCCTCCACGCGCATCAGGCTGGAGGTCTTGATCGGATCGGTCATCATCAGTCGAGTTCGAGGCGGCGCCTGAGCCATCTCTCGAACGGCTCGGCAAGATCGGGCCGTGACAGTGCCAACTCGACGGTCGCTTCGAGGTAGCCGAGTTTGTTGCCGACGTCCAGCATGTCCCCGTCGTATACGTACGCGAACGCGCCGTGCTCCTTGATCACGATCCGGATCGCATCGGTGAGCTGGATCTCTCCCCCGTACCCCTCCGTCGTGGACTCGATCGCCGGAAAGATCTCTGGAGTAAAGACGTACCGACCGCGCGCCGCTAGATCACTCGGCGCGGTATCCACGGAAGGCTTCTCGACCATGTCGAGGATCTCGACCACCGCTCCCTCTCGATCTCCCGGAACGATCGCGCCGTACGCGGAGATCTGATCGTGGGGAACCTCTTGCACCGCAACCACGCTGGCCCCCTTGTCGTCGAAGACGTCGATCATCGCCGGCAACAGATCCTCGACTTGACCCGCGGGCACTATCTCGTCGGGCACGAGAACGGCGCACGGCTCGTCGCCGACATGACCTTTCGCGGCCAGAACGGCGTCGCCGAATCCTCGCTGGAACTTCTGGCGCACCGCGAAGATCCGGGCGAGCTGCGTGACCGCGCGGATCGACTCGAGCTCTTCGGTCTTGCCGTCGCGCTCGAGCCGGCGCTCCAGGTCGGGAGCCGCATCGAAATGGTCTTCGATCGCGCCTTTACCGCGTGCTCCGACGATGACGATGTCGTCGATCCCGGCCCGCGCGGCTTCTTCCACCGCGTACTGGATCCCGGGGCGATCGATGACGGGGATCATCTCTTTGGGGATGACCTTGGTCGCGGGAAGGAAGCGCGTTCCGAGTCCCGCGGCGGGGATGATGGCCTTCTTTATGGGCATGCGATCGAGTGTAGGGGCACCTACGCGACACCTCCTGCCGGGTACGTGCGAGCGTCACCCGTCACGTAGATCCGGTCGCGACCCTCCTGCTTTGCACGATAGAGAGCTTCGTCCGCGCACCGAACGAGGCCACGGAACGAATCGCCATGTTCGGGATAGGAAGCAACTCCGATCGACACCGTCAGAGACACGGGTGCCTCGCCGTTCGTTCCGCCGAACGGCATCGATCGGATGGCGAAGAGGATCTTCTCGGCGGTAGTGAACGCTCCCTGTTTATCGGTTTCGGACAACAGACAGATGAACTCTTCGCCGCCGTAACGGGCGAACGTGTCGACTTCGCGCAGCGTTCTGCTCACGCGTTGTGCGAACTCGATGAGGATCTCGTCCCCCCTCTGGTGACCGAACGTGTCGTTCACCCCTTTGAAGCGATCGAGGTCCAGCATCAAGATGCTGAACGGACGCGTGAAGCGCGTCGCCGTGGCAAGGACTTGACGAAATTGCATCTGGAAGAAGCGCATGTTCCAGATGCTCGTTAATCCGTCGGTCAGCGAGAGCCGACGAGCTTCGTCGTGGAGCAGAACGTTCTCGATCGCGACGCTTCCTTGTTCGGTCAAGAACGTCGCCGTCTCCACGTCCTCCTCAGTAAAGATCCTCGATGGATCGGCGCGGTACGCCGCTAGCACTCCGGTCACCTTTCCGTCGCTCCGCATCGGAAGAGCCATCGTCGTGGGGAATCGCGGTTCGATGTCTGCGCTCTTGATCGCTCCCATCTGGGGAAGGATCAGCGGCCTGTCGGTGGCGGCGACCGATCCGACCACGCCTTCACCGAGTGCGATCCGCGACAGCTCCGACGCGTCTATCCCCCGAGCCAGAGCCGCGTACAACTCGTCGCGTGCGGGCGAGATCCGCCATACGACCGCGGCATCTGCACCCACGGCGTCTGCACTCGTTTCCATCACCGTTTCGAGCATCTGCGTCAGATCGTGGGTGGCCCGCAATGTGTCACCGACCCTTTGCACGGCCCTCCGCAACTGGTCGCGCGACGCGGAGAGCTGCGTCACCGTGCTTTCTAGTTGCTGGGACATGTCGTTGAAGGCGGTCGCCAACCTGCCGACCTCGTCTCTGCCGCGAACCGGTATGCGGTGCCCGTAGCGCCCCTGCGCGATGGCAAGTGCGCCTTCGCCCAGCTCGGTCAGAGGCAGCGTGATCAGGCGTGCCAGCAAAAACGCGAGGCCCGCGGCCCCCACGAGAGCGACCGCGAGCAGTGCCACTAAGGAGATGACGACCAATCTCGATCGCGACTGGATCGGCGCGAGGGGGGTGGATGCCACCAGCCCCATAC
>JAXDJM010000178.1:0-4431 GCA_034665605.1 Actinomycetota bacterium
GAGACGCAGGTGAAAGAAGGCGACACCGTGTCGCTTCTGCCATCGGTCGCCGGCGGCCGGTGAAGTACGACTCGATCCTCGATGCAGTAGGCAATACCCCGCTCGTAAAGATCCCTCGGCTTACTCCGGTCGAGGGCGTGAACATGTGGGTGAAGCTCGAGGGCGAGAATCCAACCGGCTCGGTCAAAGATCGGATCGCGCTCGCGATGATCGACGCCGCCGAAGCTTCCGGGCAACTGTCACCAGACAAGGTCGTCTTAGAGCCCACATCGGGCAATACCGGGATCGCGCTTGCGATGGTCTGCGCGGTTCGGGGTTATCGGTTCACGGCCGTTATCCCCGACAATGCCAGCACCGAGAGGATCCAGCTTCTCACCGCCTTCGGTGCCGATGTCATCTTTTCTGAAGGCGCCAAGGGAACCAACGGCTCCGTTGCTCTTGCGCAGGAGCTCGCAGACAACGACAAGTACTTCATGCCTTTTCAGTATGGGAATCAGGCGAACGTCGAAGCTCATTACAACGGGACCGGCCGGGAGATCCTCGATGACTTGCCCGGCGTAAAGGCATTCGTCGCAGGGCTCGGTACCGGTGGGACTCTGATGGGCGTCGGTAAGCGCTTGAAGGAATACGACCCATCGATCCGGATCGTTGCTGCCGAGCCCGAGCTGGGTGAGCTCGTGTACGGATTGCGGTCGCTAGACGAGGGTTACATCCCGCCAATATTCGACCCAGATGCCCTGGACGCGAAGGTCAAGGTTCGCGCGCGCGACGGGATCTTGTGGACCCGCGAGCTGCTGATCAAAGAAGGGATCTTCGCGGGTATCTCTTCGGGCGCGGTGGTGTGGGTCGCGCAGCGAGTGGCCGAACGCCTTGCCCAGGATGGGGGCGGCGACGTCGTCTGCCTGTTGCCCGATGGGGGATGGAAGTACCTCTCAACGGAGGCATGGACACAGGACATCGACACGGCAGAGGAACAGGTGGAAGAGGTGTTGTGGTGGTAGCCGCGTCAGCCTCGCGCCCGATCGGGATGTTCGACTCTGGTGTTGGGGGCCTGACCGTTGCGCGCTCCACGATCGATCTGTTGCCGCACGAAGACCTCGTTTACATCGGGGATACCGCGCGCTGCCCCTACGGCCCCCGTCCGATCGACGAAGTAAGGAAGTTCGCACTCGAAGTCATGGACGCGCTCGTGGCCGAAGATGTGAAGATCCTCGTCGTCGCATGCAACTCCGCCGCGTCGGCAGCTCTCGATGACGCGAAGACTCGCTACGACATGCCCGTCCTGAGTGTCATCGAGCCCGGCGTGAAAGCAGCGATCGCTGCGACTCGTAATCGACGGATCGCGGTGATCGGCACGATAGCCACGATCGAATCGGGGTCGTATCAGCGGACGGTCGCGGCAAGCCGCGCGAACGTGACGCTCGTTTCTCAAGCGTGCCCGGCTTTCGTCGAGTTCGTGGAGCGCGGGGATACGACCTCGGACGAGTTGATTCGGATCGCCGAAAGTTATCTGGCACCCCTGACCGAGGCCGGCGTCGACACCGTGATCCTCGGCTGCACGCATTACCCTCTGTTGTCCGGAGTCATCCAGTACGTGATGGGGGAGGGCGTTGTCTTGGTTTCGTCTGCGGAGGCAACGGCCACCGAGATCTATGCGATGTTGAAGCACGACGACCTATTGAAGCCCGACGCTTCTCCCGGCATCCACAGGTTCATCGCATCGAGCGAACAGGGCATCTCGACCGAATTGGGAACGAGGTTTCTGGGCCCGGAATTCGGCCGGGTCGAGTTCCGTCCGTGGGATCGCCCGTGACGCTTGCCCTCACCGTTCTTGGAAGCTCGGCTATGTACGCGACGCGCGAACGTGCGGCCGCCGGTTATCTGGTCGACTCGGATGGGTCCTACCTCTGGGTCGATGCCGGAGGAGGAACGTGGCGCAACCTCCTCGAGCAGATCGACTTCCGCGACTTGTCGGGCGTCCTATTGACCCATGCACACCCGGACCATGTCGGCGATGTCTTCCAGGCATTCCACGCGCGGCACTACGGGGGCCCGGCGCCGCTCCCACCGATCCCGTTATGGGCACCGAAGGAAACGATCGACGCGCTGACCACGTTCTCGTCGAGCCTTGCCGACTCGTTCGACTGCCGCGCCATAGCGGCAGGCGACGAGCTCGACTTCGGGGGGGCCCGGCTCGCGTTCTTCAAGATGGTGCATCCAGAAGATGCCGTAAGCGTGCGCATAGCCGCGGATGCCGGGGTCATCGCTTACTCGGGCGATGGAGGTCCCGACAGCGATTTTGACGGGCTCGCACACGACGCCGATTGGATGGTCTGCGAAGCAACACTTCAGGACGCGGACAAGGAGTGGGAAGGACATATGAACGCGACCCAGGCAGGCACCGTGGCCGCCCGGTGTCACGTCCGGCATCTCGTGCTCACCCACCTCCCCCCGGAACGTGATCTCGCCCTCTCCCTTGCGCAGGCTCGGAGTACGGCCGGCGACTGCGATGTCTCGCTCGCGTACGACGGTCTTCGGATCGAGGTCTGATGAGCGCGCGCGTCGACGGAAGGTCGCCCGACGAATTGCGACCCGTTTCTCTCGAACCCGGGTTCATGCCGAATGCCGAAGGGTCATGTTTGGTGTCGATGGGCAACACGAAAGTGATCTGCGCCGCGACGGTCGATGACAACGTGCCGCGCTGGATGATGGGCCGGGGCACCGGATGGGTAACGGCGGAGTACTCGATGCTCCCGCGCGCGACTTCCGATCGCGTCACGCGTGAAGTCAACAAGGGCCGTCCGTCCGGTCGTACCCAGGAGATCCAACGTTTGATCGGCCGCTCGCTGAGGGCCGTGGTCGATATGGCCGCATTGGGTGAGCGCTCCGTGTGGCTGGATTGCGACGTGCTGCAAGCAGACGGCGGGACGCCCACGGCGTCGATCCCCGGTGCCTACGTCGCGCTGGCGCAAGCATGTGCAACTCTCGTAGAAAAGGACAAAGTCGAAACCAACCCACTTCTCGATTCGGTTTCGGCGATCTCGGTCGGGATAATCGACGGCGTTCCGTGTCTGGATCTCAACTACCCGGAAGACTCCACCGCACAGGTCGACATGAACGTCGTCATGACCGGGCGTGGGCGGTTGGTAGAAGTGCAAGGAACGGCCGAGCAAGGCGCGTTCGCGCGGTCCGAGCTCGATCTCCTGCTGGACCTTGCCGAGAAAGGCATCGGCGAGCTCACGAAACATCAAGCCTCAGTGGTCCAGACCTTTACTTCCTCTACTTCGTGAGGGCCGTCTTCGCTTCTCGCAACAGGCACAAGGCAGAGCAAGTGACGCGGCTTCTACCGCTGATCGATCTGCTCCCACTCGATGAGCTGGCCCCCGATCTCGAGCTCCAGGAACCGTTCCTCACCTTCGAGGAGAACGCCCTTGCGAAGGCGCGGGCGGTGGTTGCCGCGACCGGACTGCCCGCGATCGCAGACGATTCCGGGCTGGAGGTTGACGCCCTAGGTGGAGCTCCAGGCGTTCACTCAGCGCGCTACGCGGGAGAAGCAGCGACCGACAAGGAGAACAACGCGAAGCTGGTAGAGGCCTTGAAGAACGTCGATCCAGACCACCTCTTGGCCCGCTATCGATGCGTCGCGGTACTGATGCTGCCCGACGGTCGCGAGATAACTGCGGACGGATGGTGTGAAGGAACGATCACACTCCAAGCCCGCGGTTCGAATGGCTTCGGCTACGACCCACACTTCATCCCCCGCGGCGAGAACCGAACCATGGCCGAGATACCTCTGGAAGAGAAGCTTCAGTTCTCCCATAGGGGCCGCGCGTTCCGTGCTTTGTCCGAAAAGATGAGCGCACTAAGGATCTAGGGCGCGAGCGCGAGTACCTGATCGTGCAGGATGCCGTTGGTCGTTACGCACGGCCCCCGCGCGCGCCACGGTTGGCCTGAGAGGTCGGTTAGCCGTCCACCGGCCTCGGCGACGATGGGTTGAAGAGCTGCAACGTCCCAGATGTTGAGCTCGGGCTCGACCATGATGTCCATCGCACCGCGAGCTACCAGCATGTGCCCCCAGAAGTCTCCGAAGCCTCTGCTTCGCCGGCAGCGCGAGGTGAGCGAGTCGAACATCGAACCCAGTCCCGCATCGTGGAAGCCCCTGGCTCCGGCGTACGCGAACGCGGCGTCCTCGATGGTGGCCGCGTCGCTCACCGAGATGTTCGAGCCGTTGAGCCTCGCGCCGGATCCGACCGCGCCGTCGTAGGTCTCGCCGAGCGCAGGTGCATGGCATACGCCGACAACGACTTCGGTCTCTGTCTGTAGCGCGACGAGGGTCGCCCAGATCGGTATACCGGCGATGAAGTTGTTCGTGCCGTCGATCGGATCGACGATCCAACACGGAGCACCGTCGACAGGCGACTTCCCCCCGGC
>JAXDJM010000179.1:0-3530 GCA_034665605.1 Actinomycetota bacterium
GTGCAGCCGGGTCGCGTGGTGCTGATGGATGACGAATGTTGCGCCCGCACGCGCCTTGCCGGGGTCGACGTTGCCGGCTACCTCGGGCTGCGGCTCCGGCGTCTCGTCGAACACTCTCTTGCCTGCGTAGTCGCGCGTCTCGCTCACGATCCCGCCACCTGCGCGCACAACCACACGGCAAGGCCGACGCCACCCAACGGATCGCCCGCGGGGATGCCTTCGTGCTTGGCGAAGCAGAACACGTCGCGTGTCGAGGCTTCGGTTTGAAGCAAGCTCAACCACGCGGCGCGTTTCTCCTGCGAGTAACGATCGGTCCGCAACCTGATGTAAGCGTGAGGCCCTGGTGGAAGCGACGCAGGAGCCTCACCCTTCGTCTCGGAGATACAGACCGTGCCTCCGCGCTCGGCTATGTGGGCCGTGACCTCGGGTGACTCCCAGCTCTCGTGGCGGAACTCGAACGCGACGCGGACGCCCGCGGGGAGCGCGTCCATCAAGGCATCTAGTTGCGAATCGTCACGTCGTCGGTATGGCGGGAACTGGAACAAGATGACCCCGAGCTGGGGACCGAGAACCGCGGCCCCCTTGAGGAACGTGTCCAGCAACCCGCGCGACTCGGGGCCGGGCGCGATCGACTTGCCGTGTGTCAGGCCGCGATGTGCCTTCAACGAGAAGCGGAACGATTGCGGGGTCTGCGCCGCCCATTTGGCGAATGTCTGCTCCGACTGGAGCCGGTAGAACGTCGCGTTGATCTCGCACGCGCTGAGCGTTCGCGCGTAGTGCTCGAGGAAACTCTTCTGTGGAGTGTCGGCCGGATAGAAGTCGGGCTTCCACTCCTTGTAGGCATAGCCGGACGTACCGATGTAGAGCGTCATCTCTTGATCACGCGCGCTTTCCTCGGCTTGGCCTCGACCGCCGCGATCGCCTCGGCCAGAGATTGACCCGGCGATTCCGCAACCGGGAGGAATGGGTCTCCAACCTGAGCAACACGGTCGAACATCGTCTCGATCGTGAAACGTGACGGATGGATGTCGACGAGCTCGTCCCACTCGAACGGCGCCGATGCGGTGGCGCCGGGCTCGGGTCGCAGTGAGTAGGCAGCGGCGATGTTGGCTCCTTCACGATTCATGTTCACGTCCAAGAAGACCTTGCCCGGCCGCTTCTTGACCTCCCATTCGAGCGTCGTGGTCTCGGGATCGGCCGCGTGGATCAGATCGGACACGGCTCCCACGAACCCGCGGACATGGTCGTAGTCGGTGGTCCCATCAAGCGGAACCATTATCTGCATCCCCGTGGCGCCCGACGTCTTCGGGTAGGACTCGAGTCCCAGCTTGTCCAATAAGAGCTTGACGAGGTTCGCCACGTGCTTCACCTCGTTGTATCCCGCGGGCTCGAACGGATCGAGGTCGAAGAACGCATAGCTCGGGCAGCGCTGATTCGTGCCCCGCCCATGCAATGGATGGAATTCGATGCACCCGAGGTTCGCGAGCCACAGCATGTGCGAGACGTCGGCGACCGAAAGGAATTGGATCGTCTTGTTCTCGGACTCCGAGCGGACCGGGATCCGCGGCATCCACTTCGGGGTGTAGCTCGGAGCGTTCTTCTCGTAGAAGAAGTCGCCCTTGATCCCGTCGGGCATGCGCTTGAGCGTCAACGGGCGGTCGACAAGGTGGGGGAGCATCGTCAACGAGATGTTGAAGTAATAGCTGAGCAGGTCGCCCTTCGTATAGCCCTCATCGGGCCAGTACACCTTGTCGAGGTTCGACAACTTGAGCTCGCGATCCTGCGCGCGTGCGATCCAGTGCTCGCCCCGCTTGACGACGGGGAGCTCGACAGGGAAGGCGATGGTTGTCGTGGCGCCCACACGGGTAGATAACCATGGCCGCAAAGTCGATCTATCCCCCTGGAGGTGGACCCAATGGCTAAGGTCGCGTTCATCGTCGACGAGATGTTCGAGGACTCCGAGTTCAAGATCCCGTTCGAGCGCGTGAAGCAGGCCGGGCACGACGCAACCATCGTGGGCCTCAAAGCAAAAAAGAAACTAGAAGGCAAGAAGGGCGATGTCTCGATCACGACGGATCGTGCGATCGCCGACATCAACGCGAGCGACTTCGACGCGCTTGTGATCCCCGGTGGTTACTCGCCCGACCACCTACGCGCCGACGACAAGATGGTCCAGTTCGTCAAGGACATCTACGGAGCACAGAAACCCGTTGCTGCGATCTGCCACGGGCCTTGGATGCTGGCCGAGGCCGACATCGCGCGCGGCAAGACGGTGACTTCGTGGCCCTCGATCAAGACCGACCTGATCAATGCGGGGGCCGAGTGGGTCGATCAGGAAGTCGTCGAGGACGGCAACGTCATCACTTCGCGCAAACCCGACGACCTCGAGGCTTTCAGCAAGGCCCTACTGGCGCAGATCGAACAGACGACTTAGAACCTGTCTTGCTCGTCGATCTCCTCGACGATCACGACATCGGTCTCGACCAAGTCGCCGTCGGGGGTTGCGGCCCCCGGCGACGGTGCGGGAGTTAACCGCTCCATCCCCGTAACGGATTCGTAGACGAGCGCGGCCGCGGTCGCACCGATCAGAGGTCCGGCTGCGTACACGTAGAGGTCGCTCCACGGGATGCTTTGGGTCTTGTAGGGGAGCGATGCCACGAACGGCCCGAGGCTACGGGCGAAGTTGGCCGAGCCACCCGTCGCGGCTGCAGTCACCAAGATGCCCGCAGCGAGCGCGAGACCGATGATGAGCCCCGACCAACCCTTGGGGGCGCGGTCGTCGATAGCCACGGCCATGACCCCGGTCATCAATATGAAACCGATCAAGGCTTCGGCTAATAACGCTTGATTGAACCCGATCCCTTGGGCGACCGTCGTCGCTCCGAACAAGACGTCGGTGTTTCCCACCGAAGCACCGTTCTGGCCGTAGATGCCGGCGATGATGAACGCGGCGCCGATGCCGCCAAGGATCTGTGCGATCCAGTACAGCGGAACCTCGCGCCACTCGAACCGTCGCGTTACGGCAAGTCCGAAGGTGATCGCGGGATTGAAGTGCCCCCCGGACACTCCGCCCACCGCATAGATCATCACGGCAAGGGCGAGGCCGAACGCCAGCGCTACCGGAAGCGTGTCTCCCAAGGTGTTACCGAGAAGCGTTCCGAAGACCTTCTCGTTCGTCGAGGCCCCCGGCTGCCCGCCGAACACCGTCGCCAGCGATCCAAGCCTTTGGATCGGCCCCGCCACCAGCACGGTTGCGGTCCCGGTACCGATACCGATGAACACCAGGGCTCCAACGAACTCGGCAACCAATCGTCGGGGCAGAGACGCCTGCCCGAACGCATCGAGATCGCCGGCCGACGTCATCGCCGCTTCATCGACCATGTCCCCTCCCTTTCCAAAAGATCCGAAGTCCCGCCGGATGCTATAGCGGCCCGAGCCTTAGGCCTCGGATGTCGGGCCCCCTGCTACTCGTCGCCGGCTTGGGCTTCCGCCTTGGCCCTGATCTCGTCGAGGATCGGCGCGTTCTGGAG
>JAXDJM010000180.1:0-10605 GCA_034665605.1 Actinomycetota bacterium
TCAGATCCACGAGCACGTCCACGATCCTCAGCGACTGGAGGTTGTGGCGGAACCCCGGGTGGAAAGCAGCAACGACCTCTTCACCGAGGTGCCCGAAGGGAGTGTGACCCAGATCATGCCCGAGGCAGATGGCCTCGGTCAGATCCTCATTGAGTCGAAGTGCCCGGGCGATCGTCCGTGCCACCTGGGTGACTTCGAGAGTGTGCGTGAGCCGTACTCGGTAGTGGTCTCCCTCGGGGGCCAAGAACACTTGCGTCTTATGCCCAAGGCGGCGGAACGCTTTGCAGTGGATGATGCGGTCGCGGTCTCGTTGGTACGCGGTTCTTAGGAGGTCCTCGTTCTCGGGCCGCGCGCGACCTTTCGAGCGCGCCGACAGCTGCGCCTGTGGTGCCAGGATCTGCGACTCGACCTGTTCCGAGTGCTCGCGACGCGAAGTCACGTCGAAAACGCTAGCACCGGGGTGTGACCGGTCTACTTCGAACTGGACTCAGCTGCTCCAAGAACCGCTTGAGCCGCTGCGAGCCGGGCCGTCGGGATACGGAACGGTGAACACGACACGTAGTCGAGGCCGAGACGGTCGCAGAACACGACCGAATCCGGATCCCCGCCATGCTCCCCGCAGATGCCCAGGTGGATATCGGCCCTCGCCTCTTTCCCTTGCTTGACCGCTTCTTCCATGAGACGTCCGACACCGGCCTCGTCGATCGTGACGAAGGGATTCGTCGGCACGAGCTTGCGCTCCTCGTACATCGCGAGGAACTTCCCGATGTCATCTCGTGAAAAACCGAACGCGGTCTGAGTCAGGTCATTGGTTCCGAACGAGAAGAAGTCAGCATGCTCGGCGATGCTGTCGGCGGCGACGCACGCTCGGGGCAGCTCGATCATCGTCCCAAAGAGGATGTCGAGATCGACCTTTTTCTTCTCGAGCACCTCGTGAGCAACAGGCTCGAGCTCTTCGCGCATCTGGCGCAATTCCTCCGAGGTCGCGACGAGCGGAATCATGATCTCGACTACCGGGTCCCCGCCCTTCTTCTTGACCGCACAGGCAGCCTCGACTATGGCCCGGACCTGCATGGCGTATAGGCCCGGCTTGATGATCCCCAACCGCACGCCTCTGAGCCCCAGCATCGGGTTCGCCTCGTGTAACTCTTCGACCTTGGCGAGCAGCTCGCGGGCTTCCGCAACCGACAGCTTCTCGTCACGAAGAGTGACCTTGCGCTTCTTCGTAGCCTCGGCCACCGCAAGGGCGACCGCCAGATCGACGTGATTCGGCAGGAACTCATGAAGTGGCGGGTCGAGTAACCGCACTGTGACCGGTAGACCCGACATCGCTTTGAAGATCCCGACGAAGTCGTTGCGCTGAAGCGGCAGAAGCGCGTCGTATGCCTCCTGCTCCTCGTCGGGCGTGTCGGCGAAGATCATCTTGCGCACCGCTTTCACGCGCTCCTCGCCCAAGAACATGTGCTCCGTTCGACAAAGTCCGATGCCCTGGGCACCACGCGCTCGGGCATTGCGCGCCTGCTCTGGCGTGTCCGCATTCGCCCTGACCTTGAGCCGCCGAGTGTCGTCGGCCAGCTTCATGAACGTCTCGAAGGCGCGCCACAGGTCGGTGTTCCGAGCCTTCTTGTCTCCCAGCAGCGCCGCATCAAGTTGCGACGGCTGGGTTTCGAGCGCTTCTGAGTAAACCGTTCCGTCGGTTCCGTCGATCGTTATCCAATCTCCTTCTTTAACGGTCAGGTTGCCGATCGTGAATCTCTTGCCGGTGCGATCGATCCGTATCGCATCGGCTCCGCACACGGCAGGTATGCCCTCACCGCGCGCGACCACAGCGGCGTGAGAGTTCGTTCCCCCGGACGAAGTCAAGATGCCTTGCGCAGCGACCATCCCGTGATAATCGTCGGGCGTCGTCTCGCGACGAACGAGGATGACCTTGGAACCACCATCTGCCCGCGCCGCAGCATCGTCGGCGGTGAAGACGACCATCCCCACAGCCGCGCCGGGCGAAGCATTCAAGCCGCGCGCTACAGGACTCTTTGACGATTTCAGGTCGGCCCTGATAACCGGCTTGAACATCTCGTCGAGCTTGCCGGCCGTCAACCTGTCGCGCACGACCGCGACGGGTGTGGTTAGGCCCTCTGCAACCATGTCCGACGCGATCTGCCACTCGGCCAGGGCAGTCCTTTTCCCGACCCTCGTTTGGAGAAGCCACAACTTGCCCTGCTCGACGGTGAACTCGATGTCGCACATGTCTTTGAAGTGGCGTTCGAGCCGGTCCATGTGCTGCTGGAGCTCCTGCCATGCAGCAGGTTGGACCGCGCCCATCTCCTCGAGCTTGAGAGTGTTACGGATGCCGGCAACGACGTCCTCACCTTGGGCGTTGGTCAGGTAGTCCCCGTAGGGCTTGCGCTCGCCCGTGGACGGGTCGCGCGTGAAAGCCACACCCGTGCCGGAGTCATCCCCTTTGTTGCCGAACACCATCGTCTGGATGTTCACGGCGGTACCCAAAGCATCGGAGATCTTGTTGCGACGACGGTAGTCCTGGGCACGCTTGTTGTCCCAGGATCTGAATACGGCTTCGATCGTGTCGTGCAGTTGATCCGTCGGATCCTGGGGGAAATCTCTCTTCGTTTCTTTCCTAATGATCTTTTTGAACGACTTCACGAGGCCTTGAAGGTCTTTGGTGTCGAGGTCGACGTCGTTCGATACGCCCTTCTTTTCCTTCGCGGCGTCGATCTCTTCCTCGAAGAGGTCACCGTCCACACCCATGACCGTCTTGCCGAACATCTGCACGAGTCGTCTATAGGAGTCCCATGCGAAGCGTTCTGAAGACGTCTGCCGGATGAGTCCCTCGACGCTCTCGTCGTTCAAGCCGACGTTCAGGACCGTGTCCATCATCCCCGGCATCGAGAAAGGAGCCCCAGATCGCACCGAGACCAACAAAGGATCGGTCGCGTTGCCGATCTGGCGACCCATCTTTTCCTCGAGGTGTTTGCGGTGCTCCGCAACTTCGTCCAGTAGGCCGCTGGGGAAAGACTGATCGCCTTCCCGGTAGGCGTTGCATGCCTCGGTGGTGATCGTGAATCCGGGAGGCACGGGCAGACCGATATTGGTCATCTCGGCCAAGTTGGCGCCTTTGCCGCCAAGAAGGTTCTTCTGTGACGTGTCGCCTTCGGTGAAGTCGTAGACCCACTTCAATTCAGATTCCTCCGATGCTTTAGCGCCGCGGAGAGTCTGCGGGTCAGTGCCCGCCCACAGGCTCGTCTAGATCCATGTCTATCGTCATGTCGTTACCCGCCATATCCACGAATTTGGTCCCCCTGTGTCCATGGGAATCCCACACGCGCAGAGACCATCGCCCTGGAGTCAGGTGGTAGGTGTAGCGACCATCGTCGTCCACGATGACCTGATCGACGACATCGCCCGTGTGATTGTGGATCTCGACCACTGCATCGACGGCCGGATCCTTACCGTGGACCCTGATGGTGCCGGTGAGCGTGTTCATGCCGGCAGCCTCTTGGCTAGGTATTCGACGAGCCCGTCCATCGGGATCCGATCCTGGTCCATCGTGTCTCGGTGCCGGACGGTTACCTGCCCGTCTTCGATCGAGTCGAAGTCGACCGTGACGCAGAACGGGGTGCCGATCTCGTCCTGGCGCCGGTATCGCTTCCCGATCGACCCGGTGATGTCGAAATCGGTCACGAATGCCTCTCTTACGGAACCGGCAACCTTTTCGGCGACGGGGGTCAGGTCCGCATGCTTAGACAGCGGAAGGACGGCCACCTTGAACGGCGCAAGGCGCGGGTCCAGCTTCAGAAGAGTCCTCTTCTCGGTGCCTCCCGAGGCCGTGGGGGCTTCCTCCTCAGTGAACGCATCGATGAGGAATGCCATGGCGGAGCGCTCTACCCCGACCGCGGGCTCGATCACGAAGGGAACGAAACGGTCGTCGTTCTCGGAGTCGAAGTAGCTGAGATCCTGGCCCGAGGCCGCTGCATGCGCTTTCAGGTCGAAGTCCGTGCGATTGGCGATCCCCTCGAGCTCCGACCACCCCATGTGAGGGAAGTTGTACTCGATGTCGAGGGTCCGTTTCGCGTAATGAGAAAGCTCATCGGCCGCGTGCTCGCGCAGACGCAAGTTGTCTTTGTCGATGCCAAGGTCAAGGAACCAATTCATCCGTTGTTCGATCCAGTAGTCGTGCCATTGCTCATCCGTACCGGGTTTGACGAAGAACTCCATCTCCATCTGCTCGAACTCCCTAGTGCGGAAGACGAAGTTCCCGGGAGTGATCTCGTTTCGGAACGACTTCCCCTGCTGCGCGATCCCAAACGGGATCTTCTTGCGCGACGTCTGCTGCACCGTCTCGAAGTCGACGAACATCCCTTGGGCCGTCTCAGGACGCAGGTAGACGAGATTGGCAGAGTCCTCCACCGGGCCCATGAAGGTCTTGAACATCAGATTGAACTGGCGCGGGTCGGTCCATCCCGGGTCCTGTCCGCAGTCGGGGCACTTCTTGGACAGATCGATGTGGTCGGCTCGGAAACGGTGATGGCAGTTCGTGCACTCGACCAAGGGATCGGTGAACGTCGCCACGTGCCCGGACGCCTCCCACACCTTCGAGGACATCAAGATCGAGCTTTCGAGACCGACCACGTCGCCGCGACGGTGAACCATGGAACGCCACCATTGCCCCTTGACGTTGCGTTTGATCTCGACGCCGAGAGGGCCCCAATCCCACGCCGACCGCAACCCGCCGTAGATCTCGCTCGAAGGAAACACGATCCCCCTGCGCTTGCACAGGTTGACGATGGCTTCGACCGAGGGGGCGGGCATGTGCGGATGATATTCGGGCAATTGGCAGATGCCGCCCTGGTCTAGCTACTACCTTTCGTGGGCGACCGAGCGCGCTCGGCGCGGTCCACCACCCAAACTCGGCTATCGCGCCGAGCGGGATCAGGGCGAAACGCGTTTGGCTATGCCTTGAATGCAACCTTCGCCGTGCGCGAGTGGGCGCGACCCGAGACGGTCCGGACGTACAAGACATGCCGACCGTGCGAAAGCCTCCGTTTTACGTTCGCCTTCCACACCGAGCGGGGGTAGCCACGAAGGCTTGCCGTCAGAGGATGCGAGAAGGTTGGGTCATCGATCGACAGTTGGACCTTTCCCTGTGGCCGACGTCGCGCACCCACGTTCCACGAGAATCCCGGCGCGGCGTCACGCTCGTCCATCAACGAGTCGGGCCCGACCGGCCCGTCTAGCGTTTGGATGAGGCCGGTCACCTGATACAGCGGGTCTCCCACCTTCGGGTCACCCACAGCACCAGGCGGGATGACCAGATCGACCCGGCCGGGCTTCAGCTTCGCGTTCTGGCCCTTTCCCTTCTTGCTGGCTTTGTATCTGTAGGTGATCGTTTGCGTCCTCGAAGGGTCCTCCTCGTAGGAGGCGATCTTGGCGACGCCTGCCTGGTTTGGAACGAAACCAGGTGTGCCTGCGTACGCGCGGCCCGTGCCCCCCGGTTCTTGCAGGAGGGCGAAGTACACGCTGTTGTCGTGCCAAAAGAGAACTTGGTAGACCACCGTTCTTCCCGGTGACTGGCCCTCGGGCGGAAGGTTGTTCACCTGGAGGTGGGCGATCAAAGAACCCTTGTTCGCACCTTTCTTCGGATAGGTGAACCAGGTCTTCGACACATCGAGGGTGGGATCGCTCTTGCACGGGCATCCGGCACCATGACGCGGGTCGGGAGCATCGCCTTTCGGGTCCCGGGACCAGTTCTTGGGCGCAAGCCTGTGAATGCCGGAAGCACGCAACCGGCCGTTCTTGTACGCAGCTCTGACGATCCGAGGCTTCGGGGTCCTCGGCTTAACGACGCCCACTTTCTTGTACAGGCTCGGCCCGGATGTTTGGACGGAATGCATGATGAACGCTCCCCCGGAATCGGCATCGGCCGTGCTCTGGGTGAGCTGGTCGTTCGTGTCGTTGTACGCGATGTGAAGCATGCCGCGCGTATCGATCGTCGAGGTGAAGTCGTCGAGCATGTTGCGGTCTTCGGCCTGCCCGGCCGTGCAGGCGATCCCGTTCAGACAAACCTCGTTGTCGTGGTTGGGATGAGGCGTGACCTTGACCTGACGCCATGAAGAGCTCGGCCCATTCAATGCGTTCAAGCTCTGGGCTGCGTACACGTTCCACGGGCCCCGATCGTCGGCCGCGCCTTTGTCGTTCTGAGTCCCGTACCACGTGACCCAGACCCGGCCTGCATCACCGGCGGTGACCCACGGAAAGATGTTGTCCTTAAGGTCCGGGGTGTTGACGCGAACCGGAGCGCTCCACGTTTGCCCTTCGTCCTTCGAAGACGATAGATAAACACCGCGATCGCCACCGGTTTGCGCCCACACCACGTAAGGGTTGCCAGATGTGTCGACGGCGACGACGGTGAAGAGCGTTGCGACGTCCCCGGTACCGGTCGCTACCGGAACGGTTTTGAAATTGGTCGCGTCCGCTCCTGCCGACGCTACGAAGACTGTCGACCCATCACCCCACGTCACGTAGACCTTGTGGTTGACCGGATCTGCCGCCATGTTTCCGGGGTTCGGGCCGGACACGATGCCGAGTTGTCCGTCCACCCATGTCTTGCCGTAATCGTCGGTGTAGATAACAGAGTCACCGTTGACGTCGAGGTTGTCGTACCACTGATAGATACGTGCGGTCTTCTGTCCGGGGATCTTCATCCCGGCTACCCATTGCCGGTCTGCAGCTGGCCGCGTGGCGTACTCATTCCAGTAGTCGGGCGGGAAGCTGTTACCGCCGTCGAACGACGCGACGTTTTGCAAGCCGGTCAGGTTCACGAGGTCAGACCACACGAGGGCATCCGCTTTGCTGCCGGGTGCGGGTGGAACCAAGGCGATCGTGGCATCACCGGACGCGCCGCTCGGATTGGGCCTCTGCAACGGTGGGAACGCACGTAGCAGGTCATAGCTCGTGCCGCGGTCTTCGGACTTCCATAAGAACGAGGTCGCGTACTGAACGCCGATGGGCGCAGTGACGTAGACGTTGTTGTCGCTGTCGATCTTTATCTCTGGCTCGGCGCCGAGCCGCTGAACATCCACGACGCTCGGGTACGAGAATCGGGTGGCGCTCGAAGTCGACGGTGAGCGGCTCCCGGTCCGAGCGGCTGCGCCCAGTTCTGCGTGACCCGGCACCATCGACGCCGTCATCACGATCGTGACCGTTGAAGCGATGAGCACGAGCCCACGTGAGACCCTCATGTTTCTCCCCCTCCGACAAGAAAGGCCCGGGAACCTCAGCTCCCGAGCCTAGTTCTCTTGTTCCTTATGCGGTCACCGGAGCCGCGGTCCGCTGGTCGTCTTCACGAACCACGTCTGCGGCCCAGAATCCGGTTTGCCATCGATGAACTTCTTTACGAACGCAACATCGATGTAGCCCTGAGGGTCGATCGCAACCTGGAAGTAGTCCCACAGCTCCCGTGCCAGAGGCCCGACGAGGACCGGTCCGTTGGTTGGGATCTCACCCATCGTGAAGTGTGGGTTGGGGCCGCGTGCGTTGGTGATCGCCGCGACATGCGCGTACCACTCCGCGTCGGCAGGGACCGCGTCTTGATATCCGTTATTGGGGGTCACCGAAGGGATCTTCTTCGAGTAGTCCGTCTGGTACCAGACCAGCGCAACCTTCCCATCTGCTCCGGCTTTGATCCATGGGAACGTCGCGCACCCGGGCCCCGTCGGCACCTTTACCTGATGCCAGCTCTTGTCCTGCACGCTGTAGTAGCCGTAGTAGACGCTGCAACCGTTGTTGTCATAGGTGCCCCACGTCGTGTACACGTTGCCGGCATCGTCGATCGCGGTGGAGCCGACGAACTGGCCCGTGAACCCGTCTGCGCGCTCGGGCTTCGTTACCGGGATCTCTTTGAACGACTGCCCGTTGTTGGAAACCGCCGAGATCAGTTGCTGATTGGTGGAGCTGACGTAGTTCACGCCCACGGTCCACACCTGGCCGGTGCTCCGATTCGCCGCGATATGACCGGGCCAGAACGGGTGCGTGCTGAAGTCGCCGTGCCACTCCATAGGACCGGGGCTGGTCCACGTAAGACCGTCATCGGTGGACTTGTAAACCATGATCCACGCGCCGTAGTTGACGTACAGGTAGATACCCTTCTTGGTCCACGCGGTCCACGGTCGGTCGTTCATCGCGGGCACAACGCCGTTCGTTTCCGTCGTGCGCTGCCACGTTGCACCGTGGTCCGACCACTCCGTCTCCATCAACGATGGGACGTAGGTGTCGATGAACCAGACATTGCCCGAATCGTCGTAGGCGATGTCGCCTTCGGATCCGACGCCGTACTCGCGGATGTGCCCTTGCGACGACATCTCTTTGAACGTCTTGCCGCCGTCTGTGGAGTACCACACGGGCGACGCGGATGCGACGCAACAAACGCCGGAGACGAAGATCGTTCCCTTGGAGTCCACTTCTATAGACGGTTCACCCGCCCATTCGTGACTGGGAGCATCCTGGCCGGCCTCTTGCGAGTAAACGGTTCCGACCACCGTCCTGAGTGGCGCGAATGAATCGAGTGCAACGGGCTTCGAGAACCTCAGTCCCCCCGCGGCGGGAGCCGCGTTTCCTATGCCGCTCGGAGCGAGCAATGCGGCCGTGAGCGCAGACGCCAGACAAAGCGCGACGAGCGCGCGAATCGTCATCCGCATCGGTCCCCTCCACTCCTAGCAAGTTCCTGTCGACTTGAGATTCGCCCGAATAGTCGGTTTTCCTGCCCCAGCGACCCCTACCGGCGGCAACTTGATCTTCTCGATCACGCCCATTCCAGCATCCGCTTGCGGATCGCATGGCCCCCCAGCTTGAGTGCTGAGTGCTCGTGGCATAGCCTCGCCCGCCGTGGACACAAAGCCGCTCAGACGAGCTCGACCGGCCGTGATCAAGGCCTCGATAGGGGCCCTGATTGCGCTGGCCGGTCTGGTGACGGCGACCAAGTTCGGTCAGCTCGAGAACACCGGCCACGGGCCCGGCAAAGACGTCGCCACGAACCCCGAGCGGCTGGTCGCCGTCATCGGAGCACTCGTGCTGCTGGGAGCCGGGATCTACGCGGTGCGGACGGCCGCCGCCGCAACGAGGATCGCGCTAGACGATCTCAGCGGAACGAGCCGCGGAACCCCGGTGGCATTCGTCGTCTCGATCGTGGGCTACATCGTGGTCCTGCTGTGTTTGCTCGCCGCGCTTCATCAGCCGCTCACGGGATTGCTCCTCGGCGGAGCGCTCACCGGCGTGATCATCGGTATCGCCGCCCAACAAACCCTTGGCAACTTCTTCGCCGGAATCGTGCTGCTCGTAGTGCGCCCGTTCACGATCGGTGAGCGGGTGTTCCTGCGTTCGAGCATCGGCGAGTACGAAGGCATCATCACCAATATGAGCATGTTCTACGTGACGATCGTCGTCGAGCGGGGGCCGGTTTCGTTACCGAACTCGGCGGTACTGGCTTCCGCGATAGGCCCCGGAGCCCGTTCCGACGACTCCCCTAGCTAAAGCCCTCCGAAGCGGCGGTGCCGGGCTGCGTATTCCTGCAAGGCATCGAATAGCGCGTGCCGGTCGAAGTCGGGCCACAACACGTCGGTGAAGTAAAGCTCCGCATAAGCGGACTGCCACAAGAGGAAGTTCGATAGTCGTTTCTCGCCGGAGGTCCTGATCAACAGATCGACGTCGGGAGCATCGGGGGCATAGAGATTGTCCGCGATGGGCCCTTTAGCCGCCGCGTCCTCGAGCTCGGCACGGCCTCCGTAGTTGAAACAGACGAGGAGATGCAGCTTGTCGTTGCTCTTGGTCAACTCTTGAGCCGCGCGGAACTCCTCCAGCACATCGTCGGGAACGGGCTGCTCTCTCCCGATCATGCGAATGCGTACGCCGCGCTCGTTCAGCCCATCGCGACGCTCGTGAAGAAGCCTGCGATTGAAGCCGAGGAGGAAATCGACCTCTCCTTCGGGGCGGTTCCAGTTCTCGGTCGAAAACGCGAACACACTGAGGTAGCGCACGCCCGCCTCCAGCGCGCCCAAGACGACATCCCACAACGCGCGCTCGCCTTGTTCGTGGCCTTTGCTGCGATCGAGACCGCGCTGCTCGGCCCAGCGGCCGTTGCCGTCCATGATGATCGCGACGTGCTGCGCGACGACGGCTTCGCCGGGTGCGGGATCGGGAGTCCGATCTTCTGGGGGCCGCTCCGCCATCACACCGGGGAGTAAAGGCTACGCAGAGGTCTTTCTAAGTGATATTCGGCATAGCGGCGAAGGGTGAGGGTGAGCTCGGCCGTTGCTTGGGCATCGGCCGGCTCTCCGAAATCAACCGCCAACAGTCGCGACAGAAGCGCGATGTACTGCGGCGACATCGTCATGGAATCGCGATCCTCCCGCCAGCAGTCCTCGCACACGGCGCCACCCAAGGCCGGGCTGAAGCCGATGAGCGACGCACGCGGCCCCCCACACCCCGCACACTCGTTCAGCTCGGGGTGGTAGCCGGAGAGCGACAGGAGCTTTACCAAGAACGCCGGGAGCACCGACGACCCGCGGCCCTCGGTCAACGCATGAAGACCCGCCA
>JAXDJM010000181.1:0-7647 GCA_034665605.1 Actinomycetota bacterium
TTCTTCGCCCGCTCCCTCGCCGACGGCGATGGCGACGGTGCCGGCGAGCTCGACGGCGTTGGAGTCGCAGAAGGGGTCGGCGACGGACGTGCGGACGCCGTCGGCGAGGGAGCGGGCGAAGAAGGGCTGGGGCTGGGGCTTTGCGACGCGCGCGCAGCATGCGGACCGGGATAGGTAGGGCGAGCCGCGGAGGCAGACGGCCACACGAGGCCCGCGATGCCGAGCACGATCACGGCCGATCTAAAGCGGATGGGAACCGCCTCCCCGGGGGCACGAGCGGCGGGGGACGTCGCCGTCGCACGTAGTCACAATAGTTATCACAAACCCCACATAGCACAGTAGCACCGCCGTCAACCCCAGTTCTAGGTAAGAAATCTCCTAAAGATTACCAAGGGACTGCCGACTTTCATAGAGCAAGACCTAAACGATCGACGCCACCATCATGCCCGGGAGGTCACGGTGCGGATCTACCGCTCGTCAATCATCGCAGCGGCCACGCTCGCGCTCTGCACTTTTCTCCCGGCCGCGTCTGTCGATGCCCACACCCGGGCCCCCGGCTCCTGTTATCGCTACCTCGCCGAGGAACGTGCTTTTGCCACCATGACGAATCACGCCCGGGTAGCCGGAAGCGCTGCGAAGCTCCGGTTGGACCCGCAACTATCGTGGGTGGCCAGAACGCACACCAAGGCGATGGCCCGCAAGGCCTCGCTCTTCCACGCCCCCGGCCCCCAGATCACGCACCGGGTGACCAAGTGGATAAGCCTCGGCGAGAACATCGGCGTGGGCCCTGCCGGCGACGTCGCAGGACTTCAGAAGGCGTTCATGCACTCCCCGCTACACAAAGCGAACCTGATGAACCCCGATTACCGGTATGTGGGGATCGGCGTTGTAGTCAAAGACGACACGCTGTGGGTGACGCTCGATTTCGAGAGCGAAGCGAACCCGGGCACGACTTTGCGCCTCCCATCTTGTTAACGAATTAGTTCTCTAAAGTCCGGACAAATCGGCGCCGAATCTAGAAAAGAGGCACCAAGCGACAACGGCAAACCTGCGGCAACGCAGGGACGCAAAGCCAGGGGCCCATCGACCCGATCGGTGGGTGGCCCAGCTACCGAACTGGGAGTCTGAAGATGACACGTTTGAGATCGGTGATCGCAACAGCTGCGATCTTGACCGCAATGACCACTTGTTTCTCCGCAACCTCCGTTGCGATCTCGGCCGTGCCCGCTGCGGCGCACGGTCACCAGTCCGCCGGTTGTTGGAAACTGTGGCCGTCCGAGAAGGACTTCGCAGTCAAAACCAACGCGGCGAGGACACACAACAGCGTTGCCAAGCTGCACCTCGACCCACAGCTCTCTCGAGTCGCGAAGCTTCATGCACACGAGATGGCACACAGAAACGTCCTGTACCCCCCGAGTATCGACAACCTGAGGCATCGGGTGACGCGCTGGTCGAGCCTCGGCGAGAACGTGGGCGTCGACGGGGGGGTTCGCGATTATGGGTCCGCTCGTACGGTAGGCGCACTACAGAAAGCGTTCCTTGCATCACCCGAGCACCGCGCGAACATCCTCCTTCCCTCTTATCGCTACATGGGAGTTGGAGTTGCCCGGCACAACAACCAGATGTGGGTGACCGTGATCTTCGAGTCTGCTCAGGATCCCGGTACGAGCCTCAGGATGCCGTCTTCCTGTTGATCACGAAGTCTTAAACCGTGGAACCGGCCTCTCCCAACCGGTCCCCAAAAAACGAAAGCCTCGCCATGTGCGGGGCTTTCGTTATTTACGGGATCGGGTGGTCAGGGGTTGCGATCGACCGTCACCACTACCCGGTCGCTCCGCGCTGCAAGGTGGTCGCCATCGCCCGGGAACCACGCAGTCACGCGAAAGGTTCCACCGGTCGAAGGATCGGGAACACCGAAATCGTAGGTGAAGCTCGCGCCGTCCTGAAGCGCTACTTGCTTCGAGGTCAAGGGCCGATACGACCCGGTTGCATCGGCCTGTGACACCCGGACCGTTATGTAGCTCTTCAGGTGTGCAGGCGATAGCGAGCCATCGAACGTTATGTGCGCCGTCCCGTTCGGGTAATGCCGCGCTCCGGTGGGATCTGGCGTCCCGCCTTGCGGCTGAAGCTGCACGTCCGGCGCCACGCGGGCCCATACGTCGTGGCTTTCTGCTCCCCAGGATCCTTGATCGCCGGCGAAGACCGCACGCGCCCGCGTAAGACGGTCGGTCGCCACCGGAATGTCGAACGATCCATCCGGCTGGGTCGTTCCGGTCGGTCCGGATCGCCACTTCCCGTCTCGCGGGTGCTCGTAGATCGTGATCGTCTCACCGGCGATCGGTGATGAACCGTCGGTCAGAAACCCCGCGATCGATGTTTGGTCGGGGTAGTGGGTGGTGGAAGGGCGAGCGAGGGTGAGGTCGGGCTGGTCCTTTCCTTGACCGACGATCCCGGCAACCGTTCGTCTGATCGCGGGAAGATCGGCATAGAGGTAGCTGCCCGGGCACGCGGTCTGTCCCGCGTCGCGATGACCGGCAATGACCGGCAGCCATCGCCGAACCGAGGATTCCGGGCTCTTGTACAGATGGTGGCCGAGGGGATCGAGGTCGTGACGATCGACCTCCCAGGCGAGTACCTGCTCGAGAGACCGGCGAGCCGCCCGCGGAACGCGAGCCAGCGAGTAATTCCCCATCATGCTGATGCCCAGGCTCCCCGCGTTGAAGCTCTCGACCTGCGCACCTTGAACGCCGTGACTGTCGAGGTCTTCTGAGTTGTGCGTTTCCCACGGCTGATACGTGCGCGCCCATCGACCCTCGAAGACCGTCCCATCGGGTGCCACCACGAAGTTGTAGCCGACATCGCACCAACCACGCGACCGAACGTGGAAGTAATAGATCGCGCGCATCGTGGCGTAAGGATGGGGATCGTTGTTTATCCCGGCCGTGTGGTGAACGAACAATTGCTGCACGGGCCAGAACCTCCTCGTGCAACCAGCGCTCGTTCTCTTAACGGACTCGTTCGCTCCCCACTCGGCACGCGTGACGATGTGGGGCGTTTGGGCGGCGGCTTCTACCGTCGCCGGAACAGACACGGCGACGCGCGGCCCGTCCATCGTGTTCAGGTAATTCATCCGAACCGTGCCCATCCACCCATGCCGTGGCGCGACGCGCTTGAAGTCCACGCTGTGCGGCTCGTCGACCTCCATCACCGCGCTGAAGTGGCGGTGGCCGAATGAAAGGTCGGGATCTTCGGGGGCCGGCTGCCACGCAGACGTGAGACCGGTGGCGTCCACCGTCCGGTAGAGAACGCGGCCCCCTGTAGAGCCATCCCATGTGAATGCAACATGGGTCGGACGGAAATCGAACGACGCTCGCCGTTGGTTCTTCCACGCGTTCAACGTGGCGTTACGAGCCAGTGTCTGTGGGATCGAGATCGTTCGAGCCGGTGTCGCGAACGCGGGCACCAACACCGAGGCCATCGTGGCAACGACGACCGCGGTCCGTACCCACCAACCTCTCGACACGTGGCCCCCTCGATCGTCGAGCGTCCGATGGTAAGACGACCGACTACGTCCCGACGCTGCACGTCCCTCAACCAGATCGTTGCTGCACTCCTAGCAGAGTGCTATAAGAGCGACGTGGACACACCGGACGCCCGGCTCGACACGAACGGCCCCCCCTCGGACACCGATCTTGATCCCGCAACCAAGCAGCGCCAGCGCTCTGTCGCAACGACGGTGTGGCGCGCGGTCAGGCTGGGCGCCGCCCTCTACGTCCTGATCGCAGCCCTCCAGGTCATCAAGACGGGAGCCGGCGCGGTCGATGTCTTCAACTCGGGCGGGTTCTTGGTCCGCAACGCCGGCTCGACGTTCGGTCTCGGATGGATCGGCGCCATGCTCACCCTGTCGGGCTCCACGGCAGCGGCCGCGGCACTGACCCTGCGCGCGACGGGCTCTATCACCGAGATACAGGGCTTCACGATGGTCACGGGCGCTCGCTTGGGGGCCGCGTTCGTCGTGCTGCTGATCGCAGCGATCTACGCCGTTCGGAGCGGGGAAGGAAAGAGGCTCGCGCCCGTGTCGACCGCGGTCATGGCGCTGGTAATCACCGCGATCATCTACCTGCCCGGAGCGCTGATCGGATTCTTCGTCCTTAAAGGGCCGATGCAGAGTCTGAGCTTGCACGCGCCACCGTCGTTCGGAAACCTCGTGAACCTTCTGTACGGGTGGATGCTCAACCGCATCGGTACGTGGCCGCCGGGGGTCTTGTTCGTCGGAGGTCTCGTGTTGCTTCTGGTGGCGTTCAAAGCAGTCGACACGCTCGTTCCGGAAGTCGACGAATCGAGGTTGCAAGGCTCTCGCGCCACGTGGTTACGCAGAAAATGGCCGATGTTCCTACTTGGGATCGTTGTGGTTATAGCGACACTTTCGGTATCGGTTGCGTTGACGGTTCTCGTTCCGCTCGTCGCCAAGGGGTACGTCAAACGCGAGGATCTCATTCCCTACATCGTCGGTGCCGACCTCGGCACGCTGGTCGATAAGCTCTTAGTCGCTTTCTTGGTCGGCGTCGGGCCCGGCGTCACACATTCCGCTTCGCCCGTTCGGATCATCCTTTCGGAGATCTCGGGTACCGCCTGCATAGGTCTGATAATCATGTTGTTCTTCTACAAGCCGTTCAAGCGATTCGTGTGGAGGTTTCAGCGACAGATGGTGCGCAGCAGGTTCCGACTGGGTGTGTTTACCGCGACTTTGCTCGCGGTTCCGTTGTTGATCCTTTTGATCTCTGGGATCGTCGGATGAGCGCGCCCGAGAACCAGGTCACGCTGAAGATCCCGCGGCCGCTATACGACCAGCTGAAGCAAGTGATCCAGGGGTCGGGATTCCATTCGGTCACGGAGTTTGCCGTGTACGTGCTGCGTGACCTCGTCTCGCACCACGGTCGGATCGAGATCGTTCCGGAGCCAGAAGTGCACCCAGATGTCCCCGGCGACGATATCGAACCTCTCAACCCAGATGAGATCGAGGCGATACGCAAGCGCCTTTCATCACTGGGTTACCTCTAGATCCGATGATCAGAACGGCATCTGTGTGTGCGTGCGCGCTCGTGGTGGCTTGTTCGTGCGTACCGCCGCCGGCGATCTCGACGACGCCGACGAAGTTCCCCACCGACACGGTGATGGGCGAGATCCAGAGCGCGGGAACTCTGCGGATCGGCATCCCAGACGACCGCCCGATCTTCTCGGACTTCCAGAAGGGACTGGGCACCTACCTTGCAGAGGCCCTGCACGTCAGCCCTGGATTCGTTCCGGCCCCCAACGACCAGCTGCTGGGGATGATCGACGCGGGCCAGGTCGACGTCGCCTTCCCGGCGGCTCCCACGACGGAGAAGATGGCCCGTGGCTACGCCGTCACCAACCCATATTTCATCGCCCATCAGCGCATCGCCGTGCCGGCCAACTCCCCCATCAGCCAGCTCAACCAGATGGCCGGCCGCAAGGTTTGCTCGAGCATCGATCCGACCACAGAGGTGGATCCGACCTCGATCTCCGAGCTAACCGTAGTGAACGACGATGCCCAGAGCTGCGGACGGCTGTTGGTTCATCACAAGACCGACGCGGTCACCGCTTCGGACGCAAGCCTTATCTCGCTGGTCGGTAAACCGATCTCAGGGTGCGCGACAACCTGTTCGATCAAGATCACCGGCGATGAGCTGACGACCGAGGGCTACGGAGCCGTCGCGTCGAACACAGCAACCGGGCTCGGTGACGTCATCTCCAACATCATGGAGCGCGCACAAACAGACGGAACCTGGACGAGCCTGTTCAAGAAGTGGATCCTTCCGCGCGAGTCCGACATCGATCCCAACGCGGAACCTCCAACGATGACGGCAGAAGAAGCTGCTGCCCTTTATCCGGAGAACGCGACGGTCGCGCCCTAGATCAGGGGTAGTTCCAGCGGTTGCCTGGATTCCTGCGCCACTCGAAGACCTGCGAGATGAATACCCAATTGCCCCGGCGGTGCGTTCCAACACCAACGAAGTTGTAGTTGCCCATGATGTTCGCGCGGTGCGCGGAGTCGTGCATCAAAGCTTTGAACGTGCGCTTACACCCGCGGCCTTCACCATCGTTCGCGGCGAGGCTTCGCCATCTGGTGACCTTCGAGGGAAGATTGGCGTCGTCGAAAACGTAATTGCGCCGGGCCATCGTTCGGGCATGACGTCGAGCGACGTACGCGATCTGCTTGTCGGTGTCGAGCCGTCTCAGCCCATGTCGAGCTCGCGCGCCGTCGATCTTTCTGATCATGCACTTCTCGAGCTGATTGAGCCGATAGCGAGATTCACCGGCCCCTGCGGCCGGATCGTGGATAACCATGCTCAGTACAAGTGCTACCAGAACCACGAATGTCGTGACACAGAACGCAGTTCCCCGCGAAAGGGCACGCGCGAAAGGCACAGCATCTCTCCTTCGTCGTATCCCGCGAACGACGGACCGATATTGGGGAAGTCCCCACTTGGTACCAAGCTGGGAGGACTACGTCCACCACATCCCCCGACATTCCGTGCGGAGATGGCTTCATAGGGTTACAAACCGCAGGTAACAGCCACAAAAGAATTCTGAAAAAACTTCTGCCGGAGCAGGGTCACATGCCTCTCACATCTAGACAAAACGAGTAGCTTGGTCGAAGCTTGAGATGTGTTGAACGAGATCGCCACCTCGAGCGTCCTCATCGTCGATGACGACGAGGAAGTCAGGCACGTCCTACGCCTGCTGTGCGAGAGCGAGGGCCTGGAGGTCATAGGCGAGGCCGCCAATGGGGTCGAGGCCGTGTCCTTGGCTCTCAGGCATCAGCCGAGCTTCGTGATCCTCGACTACATGCTCCCCCGTTTGGACGGCTCCGGAGCCGCCGAGCTGCTGCGGGCCATCACGCCGGGGACCCGGATCGTGGCCTTCTCCGCGATCCTCGACGAGCAACCCGCGTGGGCCGACGCCTATCTGAACAAGGAGCGCATCGGCGACATGGTGCCGCTTCTGCAAACGCTCATCCGATAACCTCCCTCTTCACCATGGCGAAAGACTCCTCGTTCGACGTCGTCTCCGAAGTGGATCTGCAAGAGGTCCGCAACGCGGTCGATCAGGCCCAACGCGAGATCACGCAGCGTTTCGACTTCAAAGGCACGGGCTCCAGTGTCGAGCTCACCGAGCAGGAGCACTCTCCCGTCATCGTGATCAAGGCGAACACCGAGCAGAAGGTCAAAGACTGTCTCAAGGTTCTCGAAGAGAAAGTCGTGAAGCGCAAGATCTCGCTGAAGGCGTTACAACGTGGTGACATCCAGCCCGCGGGCGGCGGGACTTCTCGTCAAGAGATCGCGATCAACCAAGGCATCACGTCCGACAAAGCGCGCGAGATCGTCAAGTTCGTGAAAGATGCAAAAACCAAAGCTCAGGTCGCCGTCCAGGGCGATCAGGTGCGGGTCTCCTCGAAGTCGAAGGACATCCTTCAAGAAGTCATGGGTTCCCTTCGCGAGCACGACTTCGGGATCCCATTGCAGTTCACGAACTACCGCTAGTCCGCCGGCGTACCTAACCTTACGAAGCTACCTGCAAGCCTCCGCGCATCCCCATCGATGCATGGAACTTGCAGAAGAACAG